>JBJHCD010000162.1:0-9140 GCA_050485845.1 Pirellulaceae bacterium
GATCCAGCATGACCACATAGCCGGGAAGATTCTCGTTCACGCTGCCAAGTCCGTAGTTGATCCAGGAGCCCATCGAGGGACTGCCGCTGAGGATTTGCCCCGAGTTCATTTGCAACATGGCCGAGCCATGAATCGGGGAGTCCGCTGTCATCGAGTGCAAAAAGGCAATCTCATCAACATGCTGGGCGACATGGGGAAAAAGGTCGCTGACCCATTTGCCGCACTCACCGTACTGATGAAACTTCCAACGAGGCTCGACAATCCGCCCCTCATTCTTGTGGCCCCCACGGCCAAAGGTCTTCACGTTGACGGTCTTGCCATCCATCCCCTGCATGTCCGGCTTGTAATCGAACGTGTCGATATGACTCGGCCCCCCATACATGAACAGGAAAATGACACTTTTCGCCTTGGGAGCAAAATGGGGGGGCTTCGGCGCAAGTGGATTCTCAAAGGGTGAGACGCCATCGGCCGCCACGGTCTGGCGATCCAGGAACCCGTCGGCCGAGAGGAGCGATGTTAGGGCAAGCGATGTGAAACCTCCTCCGGTTTGCCAAAGAAACTCACGACGAGTTCGGCCACAGAAGGTGCTGCGTCCCGTCGGTTGGTGATTTCGAGTCATCCGTCGTCTTCTCCTCTTCAAGCCAGGGCTTCAAGCGATTGTTCTAAGCTGTGCGTTGAGGCGGCTGTTTCAAGCCGGCGCCAAGCGTTGAGTTCGTCATTCTCGGGAGGGAGCCATTTGGTCCGATCGCCTATTCATCACAGGCTTTCCACTCAAGTGTTTTGGTTCGGACATGCTAGTCGAGATACAGAAATTCATTCAGGTTCAAGACCACAAGAGCGAAATAATCAAGTGATTTTTCGGGCGAGAGCTGGTGCTCGGATTGCAGTTTCTCCAGCAATTCGAGCCCTCGATTCAGTTCCTGTTCCGGCACGTGCCCCAGCGCCAAGTGCAGGGCTCGCGAAACCTGGGCTGCTGGGTCGGGACCCGCTTCTTCACGCAGACGTTCCGCAAAGTGCGCCGCCTGCTCATGCAGAAACTCGCTATTGAGCATGGAGAGCGCCTGACCGGGCTGAGTGGTGGCGAACCTCGCTTCACAACTCGTGTCGGTCTCGGGAAAGTCAAAACCCGACAATAGCGGGGTGATCAGGGACCGTTTGACATGAATGTAAACGCTGCGGCGTGATCGTTCCTCGGGGCTCGAATCTCCCCAACCAGAACCTGGCTGCGACTGGCCGGCCAAGACTTCGGCCGAGATCGAGGGATAATAGCCCGGGCCGTACATGGTCCGATTCAAGCGGCCATTGACCGCAAAGATCGAATCCCGAATCTCCTCGGCACTCAGCCGACGCATGTTGAACCGCCAAAACAGATCGTTATTGGGATCCCGAGCCAGCCCTTGGGGACTCCCTTCGGAGGACATCCGATAGGCGCTCGACAACATGATCAGCCGATGTAGCGGCTTCAGCCGCCACTGGTGGCGGATCAGCTCGGATGCCAGCCAGTCAAGCAATTCCGGATGAGTTGGGGCATCTCCCAATTCACCGAAGTTGTTGGCCGATCGGACAATGCCCCGACCGTAGTGATGTTGCCAGACTCGATTCACGATCACTCGAGCCGTCAGCATGTTGTCCGGCGAGGTAATCCACCGCGCCAAGGCCAGTCGTCGCCCCGAGGAGTTCACGCCGTCGGCCGGCGGCACAATCTCCGGCAGGGTGTCCCCGAAGATGCCCGGAAATGCCGGCTCCACTTGGTCCCGCGGCACGTGCGGATTGCCTCGGAACATGACAAAGGTTTCCGGCGGCTCACGGCCGACTTCGGTCACGCAGAGGGCCAGGTCCGCGGGGACTCGCTCCCGCTTCAATCGCTCCAAACGCCGAGTTCGCCGAGTGTACTCGGCCAACTCCCGCTCTGACATCACCTGAGGACCGATCTCCTTGATCAACTGGGCAATCGGTTGCTTCTTCCGATCGGCGATCGGAGTCCCGTCCGCCGTGGTGGCCGAAAGGTAGCGGGGCGAAAACCCAGGCCCCGACCAGGTGACCGAAAGCCCCTTGCCGAACTTGGCTTGGAAGTACTCGAGCCGAATCGGAAGCCGCCCGGCTGACAACGTCACCGTGGCGCGTCGCGGATCGCCGACACCATGAATTCCGTCGTATTCCAGAATCACCTCGTCCCCCACGATCAGACGCGAACCGTCGTCCGAGTCCAGCGTGAAGGTGTATTCACCGTCGGTCGGTACCTTGAGGAATCCCGTGAAGACGAACCCAAAGTGATCTTCTCGCGTGGCCGGGCGGATGTCGAAATAGGGTGGGTCAAGCAGCTCAACCGTTTCCGGCTTCAAGTTGTCAAAATCGGGCAGCCGCTCGAACGTATCCCGGTAAAACCGGTACTCCAGCTCGTCCAAATCGGGCTGCCGAATCTCGTCCGACAAGCCGGCGACTTCTCGGAATTGTTCCTCCCACTGCGTGACTGCCCGCTGAGCGTCATTTCGCCGCTCGTCGAGATCACGCACCTTCGCCTCATACTCCTGGCGGGCCGCTTCATTCTCAAACAGCGGCCGTTCGATTTGCGGTCCGCCATTGCCCATGGGGGTCAGGCCATGCACAAACGCCAAGAGACTGTAGTAGTCGCTTTGCGGAATCGGGTCGATTTTGTGGTCGTGGCAGCGAGCACACGCGACGGTCAAGCCGAGAAACGCCTCGCTGATGGTGGCCACGATATCGTCCAGCCCATCGTACTTGGCTTGCAGCCGATCGGCCGGTTCGTCATCCCAGACACCCAGCCGATAGAAACCGGTGGCAATGATCCCATCCGGTGTCACCTCGGGCATCTCGTCACCCGCCAACTGCTCCTGGACGAACTGATCGTAAGGCTTGTCGTCATTCAGTGAACGAATCACGTAGTCGCGGTATCGCCACGCGTGAGGTTTGCGGCCATCCCGTTCAAAGCTATTGGTTTCCGCGAATCGCACCAGGTCCAACCAATGACGCCCCCAACGCTCGCCATAATGGGGCGAATCGAGAAGCCGATCGACCACTCGTTCGTAGGCCTCGGGACTCGAGTCCTCCGAGAACCGCTCGATCTCCTCGGGAGTTGGAGGAAGGCCGGTGACGTTGTACGTCGCCCTCCGCAACCAGGCGATGCGATCAGCAGGGGGCGCCGGAGAAAGCCCCGCCTGCTCCAGCCGAGCCAAAAGAAACGCGTCAATCGGAGTCTGGACCCAATCGGTGTCGCCGACCGTGGGGGGGGCGGGATCGCGCATGGGCTGAAACGCCCAATGCGATTCCCACTCGGCCCCCGACTCAATCCATCGCCGCAACAGCGCCACTTCTTCGTCACTCAGCGGTTCCCCTTCCGGCGGCATCCGCATGAACTCGTCTTCCTCGGTCACCCGAGCCAACAATTCACTCTCCTCCGGATTTCCCGGCACGATCGCCCGGGAACCCGAATCAAGCTCCCCCAAGGCCACATCGGCTTGATGCAATTGCAGTCCCCCCTCCGCATCCCCGGGCCCATGGCAGGAGAAGCAGCGGCGGGCCAGCAGTGGCTTGACCTCTCGGCTGAAATCCGGAGCCTCCGTCACGGCGAGCCCCGAGGTCGGTGCTTGAACACCGTCCCGCTTGGTTGCCTCCGGTTCCGTTGGCAACCGTTCCTCGGCCCGCAAACTTCCCCCACTCCCCTCGAATCGGCTCAACCCAGTCCAGCAAGTCACGCCACCCAGCAGGGCCAATACCAGGAGGGGCAGAGAGACACGGAGCGAGAAAGAGAAAGGGAAAAAGTCAGAGCCAGAGAAAGCGGAGTTCAATCTTGAGCAGAAGCGACGAGACCTCGCATCTCGGTCATTGCGGGCAGCCAGAGGCATCTTCCACGTCCTAACGGCAGGGGGAGACTTCGGGGGAGGTGGGGACCGGTTCGAATAAGTTCCCACATCGCCCCGGCACCGGAACCGGGGCGAAAGCCCAATGGGCAACCTGAAGGAAACTCGGCATGGGATCCACGGATTCCGAGTCAGTTCTCGAAAGTACGAAAACCAGCCCAAGAGACGCTGATCCCAACCTTCGTTCATTCTACTCGACAACGTCCCCCGGGACAGCCGACTTTTCGCCACCCCTATTTTGGGGAGCAAATATAGTCCAGGAGCCGCTGATTTCCGGGTGGAAATTGGTATTCGTCGAGTCCCTGCAGGGGGACCCAGCGAAAGGGGGAAAGCGGACATGCCGGGGGGCGAGAACACCGGCAGCGAAAAAAGTGGAGTTCCACCGTCGCGTGGTCATAACAGAACCGCTCGACGAAATAGAGTTCCTCGACCGTGACCATCACACCCGTCTCTTCCAGACATTCTCGGCGGGCAGCCGCTTCCGGCTCTTCCTCAGCCTGCAACTTCCCACCGGGGAACTCCCAGAACCCGGCCAAGGGGACTCCGGGAGGCCGTTTGCCGACCAGGAGCTGATTCTCATGCCAAACGACAGCGATCGCGATGCGCTGTCGTTCGCGCGAGGGTTGCGGGGTCGAGGTCACGGGTGAGACGCCGAGTTGCTGGGCCGAATTGTCTGGAGTCAGCCGAATTGATTGGAGCGGCGGGGGAGGAGCGGGGGAAGGTCAGGAGGACGAGCCCTTCAGCTGATCGACCAGTCGTCCGGGGCTCCCCATGATATTGTACCCCGCATCAACATGGAGAATTTCGCCGGTAATTCCGTTGGAAGACGAAGAGAGCAGGAACGCGCCCGACTTGCCGACCTCCTGATGAGTGACATTTCGGCCCATCGGAGCCATGGCCTGATAGAGGCTCAACATCTCGCCGACGCCGGCAGCGGAACCGGCGAGCGTCTTGAGCGGTCCGGCGCTGATCGCGTTGACGCGCACGCCGCTCGGCCCCAGGTCAAAGGCCAAGTACCGAACGGAAGCATCCAGGGCGGCCTTGCAGATCCCCATCACATTGTATCCGGGGACGCATTTCTCGCCGCCGAAGTAGGTCATCGTCAGCAGCGAGGCATCGTTGTTGAAGTAGGGGCGGGCGGCGTTGGCGACCGCGATCAGGCTGTAAGCGCTGATCTCCATCGCCATCTTGAATCCCGCTCGGCTCGTTTCCACCGTATCCCGGTTCAGGTCGTCGCGGTCGGCGAAAGCGATCGAGTGGAGGAGAAAATCGATCTTGCCGAACTGGTCTCCCGCCTGCTGCATGACCTGAGCGATATTTTCATCGCTTTGCACGTCGAGAGGAACGAGAAATTTCGCGTTCGCCTCTCCGTCGATGCACTTGGCCACTCGGCGTCGATTCTTCTGCTTCTCGTCGTCGGCTCGATCCGGAAGGTGAGTGAACCCGCACTCTCCCCCTTCCGCCATGATTTCCCGAGCGATGGCCCAGGCGATGGAGCGATCATTGGCGACACCCAGGATGAGGCCTTTTTTTCCGTCGAACAGGCCCATGCTGACCTCCGTTTCGATGCTGAGTAGGATTTCGTGGTCTGATTGGTTTTAATGGGAAGCGGAATTCAGGGAAATGTCCGGGACAGACGGCGTCGCGACATCCCAGGGGACCTCCCTCGTGCCGGGCGGGGGTGACGGTGACGACCCACTGCCGGGCCCCGCGAGGATCTACTCTTATAGTGTCCGATGGCCCCATTCACAAGTTGGCAACGAATCATCAACGAGCTGAAACCAGGTTGAGGGCGACTCCGGTCGCGCTTTCATGTCGAAGTGGGAAGCATTGAATTCGAGCGGCCTCGTGCAGGAGTACGCCCCGCATTTGCTGGTCTGGCAAATGGAATCGCCGAACGTCAACGACCTCCTTCGGCAGGCGCTCACCGGGTTGCTGGACGTCATCGAGGGGGACTTTGCGGCACTGGTTCGCAGCGAAGGGGGGAGCTGGAAGCAGCTATCCGTGTCCGGGCGATCCCAACCCCTTCCCTGGGACTTGTTGTCGGAGGTCCTGGATGGTGACGAGCCAGTGGTCTTGGGGGGATGGCGGGTTGCTCCGCTGGCCCCGAGAAAGGGTTCCGGGGAGCTGCTCGTGGTCCATGGAGCCCAGCGGGTCGTCGACGCGGTCGCCATGCAAGCTCTGGCCGATGGCTTGCATGTCGCGATGGAAGGGGTTCGACAGCGAACGCGAATGGAACAGCGAGTGCGGCGACTGGAGGCCGTGTTGTCGATCGCGGCGACATGGCGGCAAACGCTCGAAATGGAACCGCTGCTCACGCAGATGGCCGAAGCGGCCACGCAACTGCTCGATTGCGAACGGGCTAGTATTTTTCTCTGGGACCGAAAAAATCATGTCCTGATTGGGAGGCCCGCCCTGGGAGTTGAGGGGGGAGAATTACGGATCGATGACAAGACGGGGGTCGTCGGACCCGTCGTCCAGTCCGGGCAATCTCGCCGAATCAACGCCGAAGAGGACTCGGGCGAAATCGACCGGGAAGTGGATCGACAACTTCGCTTTCACACTCAATCGCTTCTCTGCATTCCTCTCCGCGGCGCCAATGGGAAGACGCTGGGGGCGTTCGAGATGATCAACAAGCGGGATGGTCGGTTCACGGATGATGACGAAGATGCCTTGACCGAGTTGGCGGCTCACGCCTCCATCGCCCTGGAAAATACTCAGCAAGTCGAGCAATTGCTGCGGACACGCAATCAGCTGGCCGATCAGGCGGCGGCGGGAGTCGAATTGATCGGCGGGTGTCCGGCGATCGAGGCGCTCCGTTCGACGGTCCGTCGAGTTGCCATGACCGACCTGGCGCTGCTGATCCTGGGGGAGAATGGAACGGGCAAGGATGTCGTCAGTCAGATGATCCACTATCTGAGTCGCCGTCGTCATGAACCGTTTATTGCGGTGAACTGCGCGGCGATCGCGGAGACGCTACTGGAAAGCGTACTCTTCGGACATGAGAAAGGGGCCTTCACGGATGCTCGGGAAACCCGGCAGGGGAAGTTCGAGTTGGCTTCGGGAGGGACCCTGTTTCTGGACGAAATTGGGGACATGAGCCTCAGCGGGCAGGCGAAACTCTTGCGAGTTTTGGAAGAGAAGGTGGTGGTTCGCGTCGGAGGTTCGACGCCGATACACACGGATGCCCGAGTGATCGCGGCAACGAACCAAGACCTGGCGGCGATGGTTCGCGAAAAGCGATTTCGAGAAGACTTGTATTTCCGGCTCAATGTGGTGACCGTGGAGCTGCCGGCGCTCCGGGAGCGGGGAGAGGACATTCTTCTGTTGGCCGAGCATTTCCTGGAACGGTTCTGCCTGCAAGCTCGTCGAAAGACACCCCGATTGACCGCCGCGGCTCGCAAGAAGATGCTCGCCCATCGCTGGCCGGGGAATGTCCGCGAGCTGCGAAACATGATGGAGCGAGTGGCTTACTTGGCCGCCGGTGACCGGATCGAGCCGGGGGACCTGGCCTTCATCACGTCGACCAAACCCGAAGAGGGTGCCTGGTTTCGTCCGGATCGCACCCTGGGCGACGCCACTCGAGAGTTTCAAGTCGAATTCATTCGGAGGCAGATCCAGGGAACTCGGGGAAACATGACCGAGGCAGCTCGACGCCTGGGGCTACACCGCTCCAACCTCTACCGCAAAATGAATCAGTTGGGGATGGAAACCGACTCGCCGGAGGAGAACCGAAGTCCCCTGGAGGGCGAGGATCCCGAGCGGAGTTAATTGGTTTGGCCCCTTGTCGGCTGGCGGGGGGGGACAGTAGGATAGGGTCAGCATCCGAGGAGGGTATCCGAATTGGTTAGGAACCTGATTCGAAATCAGGCGCCCCGCAAGGGGTTGTGGGTTCGAGTCCCATGCCCTCCGCTTGGCCAGTTGGCAACGAGTCGCAAGTTTCAGCAAACCCTGGAAAACCCGGGGTTTTTTCATGCGCGGTCATTTCGGCTTGCTGGTTATTTCCGGTGTACGCGGCAGTGTACAACGTCGGATTTTGCGTCGGATTTTGCGTCGCCTTTTCTGCCTCCCCTGATGGGGTGCCGGCAGCTCGGGCGAAGTCGTCATCGGTTACCCGGACATAGTGCTCGTTGGCGATGATTTCCGAGTGGCCGATCCATGCATTGCAGACGTGGGAGGGGAAAAGCTTGCCCGCGCTGAATAGACCACCCCGGCCAATCAGCGATAATCACTCAGTAGGCAACAAGTTCCACGGCAAGGTTCCCCATATTCGGAAATCTGAGCCATGCCCGAATTTTTTGGTGATGAATGTCCCGAAGTGGCCCCCCCCCCGGCTTTGTCGCTGGTGCATTGAAACCCTTCCGAGCGACATCTTCCCCGGCAGGATTGGCATCGGTGCCGAGGATGTATCCGGGCATATCAGCGTGAATGGTCCCGTCGTCGGGCGGCGCGACGTCGCCGGCAGATGCTCAACCAGATTGCCACGAGGCTTCAGAATGGCGTCTCGCAACGGGAAGTCGAGTTCATCCTTCGGGCTGCCTTCCAGCATTACGGTGGCTCAGCAAGCTTTGTGGCGGCGGCTTGGAAGCGGCATCTTGATGAGTCGCCGGCCGGGAGTCGATCAGCGCTACTCGCCTTCGCCATGATCGCTCGACTCTTGGAGCACGTTCACGGCACGGCCTCGAGCGTTTCGACGATGACCGATGAGGAGCTTGCTAATGTGGTCCGGGACCAAGTGAACCAGCTCGCTCACATCCATCCGGAATTGGTTGAATCCCTGGTTCGCGCCGAGGTATCTCAAAGTGTTCCAGACGGCGAGCCTACCCCATAGGCTCCCAGGAGTTCCTCTCGGTGGCGTTAACTTCGTTACGACCCAGTCACTGAAGGGTGTGCAACACAGACGCCATGTCCCGTCCCGCATAGGGTTATCCCTATGGCGACAGATGTTTCGATTCGAATTTTGCCAACTCGTCTGCATCAGCGCGAAGAATGCGACCTCGGGCCCAGGTAAGTCGTTCTTCGAGTGCAAGTAACCGGGAATGCTTCTCGGAGGAGGGTTCATCAGATTGCATGATCTCGTCTCGCTTGGCGAAGTACAGCTCCGTCAGCCGGTTCACCAGCCTGAGTCTCAGTAACTCCCCATCGGCCGCATCTCCACCAGATTCTCGGACCAATTCCATTTCCCGTTCCAACGCGGCCGAATACAAACCCACATAGGCGTCCCGCAAATTGTCAACCGTCTGGGAGGATTGGGCTTCAATC
>JBJHCD010000163.1:0-9123 GCA_050485845.1 Pirellulaceae bacterium
GGATCATCCCAGGGCTCATCAAGCTGAAACTCTTGGTGGAGCGTCTGTTGATCGAGGTACGGGAGCAGGTGAACTCGCCAGCTCAAGAGGCCCTCGCCCTCGGGAGTCACCGTTGCGCGGGGGGGAAGAAATTGATGGCTGTCGGAATAACGGAGGATGGCAAACCCGATCTGCTCCAACCGATTGGTCGCACTGGTTCGCTCCAGCGCTTCATCCAGGGGCAACTGACTCAGTAGGAGATCAAGAACTCGCCACCGATCGTGGCCGTTACTTCCCGCTGGCCGACCTGAATCTCGACCGGCGCTTCGTCCGGTTCGTCCCTCTCGTTGTCCAGATCCTGGCCAGCCATCTCGGCCACGAACGAGGCGACGTGACGCAGCGATTCCGCCACGCGCTCCGTTGTTGCCCCGTCGTCCCGCGGAATGACGCGAAGTTCCAAGGCGACCTCGGGAGGAAACCGCCAGTGCAAAGAGATCGCATCCACGTCTTCCACCCATTGTCGCGGCGAAGCGAAAAGGGCTTCGGTCTCCTCGCAAGGGATCAGTAACAAACTGCCATGCACCACGTCGCGCAAGGTTACCATCACCACGATGTCCCGAGCGCCCGCGGCCTGGAGGGAAGCATGTGTCAGCTCCAGCATCGCAATGACGCGAGCCGGCAAGGGATCGCTCATGATTCCCGCCTCCACCGCCCACTGGGCCGCTTCTCTCGGAAGGACCGCCTCCAGATCCAGTTCCAGCACGACGACCGCCTCGTCGTCCAAGAACTGCTCGGTGGTCCGCTTCGGCGCCTTCGGCGAGTCCTCCGCCACCTCTTGGGTTCCAATGAAAGAAAGCATGAACCCCCACACGAGAAAGCCAGTCAGGCGGTGGAAGCGGTAGCGGAAGTCGCTCCGCGACTCCAGACTGCGGACTGACATGAACATGGTATGCAACCTCGACGCGAACTTCATGGAACCAACGAAGGGGAACGTGACTTGAGACGGGCGTGCTGAACACCTCCCGAAAAACGAGGTGACTCAATCTTCGCGTAGCTTGAGAATCAGCTCGGCTGGCGACCAGTCCCGGAAAAGTCCAGCGGTCCGCTTCAGCACGGCTTCCGTGGGAGAACGCCGCTCAAACTCAAAAGGCTCGTTCACGACCGGATCCGGCCATGCCGGGAGGGGATCCAGTTGCTCGAGATACTCGGGAAACTCACCATGACTCGCCGCATGCATCCGTAACGCTTCCACGGTTGCCAGCATAGCCACGGTCTGACGCCCGCGCGTCCCGGCGTCCAGAATGAGGTTCGCCGCCGGATACAGCAGGGCCGTCAGCACCGGAGTCGTGGGGAAGGGACGCACGTCCCGAGGGTGATAGTTGAAGGGATGGAAGTCGATCATCGAGTCAGGGATAGGCGACTCCGGCATCAGACGCCTCCCCAATGCCTCCGGCAACAGCAGCCACTTCAGTTGTTCATCGCGTGCCCGAATCATGTCGTGGATGGCAGCCCGTACGATCGCCTCGGAAGGGCTCATCCCGCTGGACTCGATGCCCTGGTGTTCCAGGTATTTGCGAGCCAGTCCGTCCGTGGCCAGCATCAGTAATCCAACGCCCAGATGGTTCACGGCCGGCTCAGGGGAAACAAACAACGGGTCGCCCCCGGATTAAGTGGACTTGCCATGGGACCACGTCTAGACTGAGGTGGATGTGTGACCCTGTTGGAATGGAACCATGGCGTGGAGAGCCTTTGATCGGATGGAGAAGCGGATGGGAAATTGGAAGTGGAAGTGGACTTGGAGTGTCGTTGTCGGTTTGACGGTTTGCGGGTCAGCCATCGCCGCGGTCGCCGAGGAGAATTGGCCCGGCTGGCGTGGTCCGCGTGGGGACGGGACTAGTGAAGAGGTGAAAATTCCGCTCCGCTGGGACGGAAGGAGCGGAGAGAACATAGTCTGGAAAAGCGAGGTTCCAGGGGAGGGGCATGGCTCTCCGATCGTTTGGGAGAACTCAATCTTCCTCCTCTCCTGTCTTCCCGAGTCCCAAGAGAGGATCTTGGTCTGCTTGGATCGCCGCACGGGAGAGATCAAGTGGCAGCAAACGGTGATTCAGTCTCCCCTGGAGACGATCCATGCCCGGAACAGCCACGCCTCCAGCACTCCCGCCACCGATGGCCGATCGGTGTATGTGACGTTTCTCGAAGTGGATGGCAGTACCATTCCAGCTCGGAACGTCAGCCAGGAACGTTCGGTAACTCCGGGACGCATTGTCGTGGCGGCCTACGATTTCGAGGGACGGCGGCAGTGGAAGGTCCGTCTAGGGGACTTCGTCAGCGTCCATGGATTCTGCAGCAATCCGGTCATCCATGGAGATCTGCTGATTATCAATGGCGACCACGATGGCGATTCGTATATTGCAGCCCTAGACAAGCAGACGGGTGAAACCGTCTGGAAAGTGGCTCGCGAACATCAGACTCGCAGCTATGTCACGCCGCTGATTCGCGAGGTCGATGGGCGGACGGAAATGGTGGTTTCGGGAAGTCATCAAGTTGTCAGTTACGACCCATCGGACGGAAGGGAGTATTGGCGAGTGGATGGGCCGACGGAGCAATTCGTGGCCAGCCTGGTCCATGACGGACGTTATTTTTTCGTGGCGGGTGGGTATCCCACCCATCATGTGATGGCGATCCGACCAGGAGGCGAAGGGAATGTCTCGGAATCGCACGTGGCATGGCATGTGACCAACGCCGCATGCTATGTCCCCTCACCGATCGTGGTCGGGGATTTCCTGTTGGTGGCGGATGACCGTGGGACGGCCAACGGTTTTTCCACCATGACTGGCGAGCGACTCTGGCAAGCTCGAGTCGGTCATCACTTCAGCACGTCACCCGTAACGGCGAACGGATTGATTTATTTGGTCGCCGATGACGGCGTGACTTATGTCATTCGGCCTGGTGAGCAATTGGAGGTCGTGGCCGAAAACCCTCTGGGGGAATTCACCTATGCCTCGCCCGCCCTCTCGCGGGGAGAGGTGTTCCTGCGGGGAGAGAAGCACTTGTATTGCATCGCCGATCCGGCGGGCGGCGAGGAGTGAAAGCTCTAACTTCCCCAGTTCCCAGCCGTTATGGTCAGCTGCAGTACCTGGGGGCAGCTTCAACCCCGACCTCGGCGCCGTCGGCGTATTCGGGGCATTCGGGATCGGGCGACTTCTCGCCTCGCTGGGCTTCTCCAAACAGACTTGCCGGGACGGGGCTTCGCTCAGCCCGCTTTACGAGCGGCAGTGTGGGTCTCGTCACGGAAGTCGGCAAGGCGGAGCGTGGCGGGACGCTCACGCCGCTCGGGCGTAATCCCCCGTCCGTCTTTCTGGACGAATTCCGCCAATTCCCCCGCCGGTCCCGAAGTGAACTGCTCCCGCAAGGCGGCCAGCGTCTCGGCCCACAGTCTCGCTTCGCCTCGATACAGCACTCGGTAGGCCGCCTTGATTTCGCTCACCTCACGGCTCGACAAACCGGCTCGTCGCAAGCCGATCACGTTCAGCCCCACCACGCAACTCGATTCGCCATCCACGGTCACGAATGGAGGCACATCGCGCGTAATTCGGCTTTGCCCCCCCACCATCGCCAACCGGCCAACTCGGCAAAACTGGTGAATCCCCACCGCTCCCGACAAGTAAGCTCGATCCGCCACTTCCACATGGCCGGCCAACATCACATTGTTGGCCAGGATGGTGTGGGAGCCGATCACGCAGTCGTGAGCAATATGCGTGTTGATCATGATCATGTTCTCATCACCCAGTTCAGTCACCCCATCCGGGCGAAAACCGCGGTGAATCGTCACGTTTTCACGGATCAAATTTGCTCGGCCAATCCGCAACACGCCAACCTGCTGCCCGGCGCGAAGATGTTGAGGAAGTCCGCCGATCACCGCGGACTCGAAAATTTGATTGTCCGCCCCCAGCGTGGTCCCCGTTTTGACGCTGGCCCGTGCGCCGATCTGGCAGCGGTCGCCAATGACGGTACCCCCCTCCACGATCGCGAAGGGGCCGACGGTAACCTGCACGCCGAGCTGCGCATCGGGGCTGACAAGTGCTGTTGGATGAATTGTCGTCACGATCCCTGTCCATCCTCGTTTTGACGTGGCCTTCCCTGGCGACACCAAGCGGTTGACGGTAAGTGACTGCTTTCAGGCACCCCTCCCGATTCTCGGGACCCCGCCGCTCGCCCCCATCTCTTCCCTTTTTTCGGAATCCCTGTCAACACAAATTAGGCAAATTAACGGACGTCGATCGATTCTCTCCCCCCCAACTGCCGTCTCCTTTTTAGCTAGCACAACGCCGGACCAATGATTCTCGGTCTCAACCCTGCTACAATCCGAAGGGGGAGTCGCCGAGTTTCCATCTCCAGACCTCCCCGAGCCAAAGCGGGGGCCAGAACCCCCCAGTAACGAAATGAAAACTCAAGATAGCAGGAGAAACCATGGACGCCGTCGAGGCCTACCAGGCAGGAGAAGCGCTGAAGAACGAAGGAAAGCATGAACAGGCGGTGGAGAAGTTTCAGTCCGCGCTAGCCGCCGACCCCAATTACACCCTGGCTCATCACGCCTTGGCCGTCTGCCACAGTCACCTCGGACAGCATGAAGACGCTGTGCGGCATGCCGAACAAGCTTGCCAGCTCGAACCGAATGACCCCTTTAGTTTCATGGCACTCAGCGTCACCTATCGCCGAGCGTTCCAGGGAACTCAGGAGCACCGCTATATCGGCATGGCTGAGGATGCGATGGCTCGATCCCACGCCCTCTCGGGCCGCTAGACCTTACTTTTTAAGTCCCCTCCGGAGGCCATGCATTCCGGCATGGCCTCCATTACCCCCCCTTGTTTCAGGAGTTTCCCCATGTCGAGTTCTTCCATTTGGACCTATCATCTGATCGCATTTCTCTGCTGCGCTCCCCTGCTGATGGCGACTTCCGCCCGAGGCGCCGAGGATGCCGAGGCCGGCAAGGCGCTGCAATTCACCATGACTTCTCTGGCCGGGGAAGAAATCCCCCTGGACAAGTTCAAGGGGAAAGTGGTCTTGATCGTGAATGTGGCCAGTGAATGCGGACTCACCCCGCAATACGAACAACTGCAAGCCATGCACGAAAAATATGCCGACCAGGGACTGGCGGTGCTCGGTTTCCCCTGCAATCAATTTGGACGGCAGGAGCCAGGAAGTGCCGAGCAGATCCAAGAGTTCTGCAGCACGCAGTATGGGGTGAAGTTTCCCATGTTTGCCAAAATCGATGTGAATGGGGAAGGCGCCGCCGACCTCTACAAGTACCTGACTTCCGTCTCGACCGAGCCCAAGGGTCCCGGAGCCATCTCCTGGAACTTCGAAAAATTCCTTCTCGATCGGGAAGGGAAAGTGGTCGCGCGATTCGAACCGCGAACTCGTCCCGATGCCCCGGAAGTGGTCCGAGCCATCGAAGCCGCTTTGGCCAACTGAGCTGCTGGAGTTGATGACCCAGGGAAAGTCGAGCCATTGGCTCGCGGGCGAGCCGAAAGTCGATCCACCGGACTTTCGCCGTGGGGGGCCGTGCGGGTGAGTGCCGGTTTGGCTGGGGCAAAGCACCGCCCGGCAACGCGGAAGGTTCCGAAGCCCCAGCGACTGCGAGACAGGTATCCTCAGAACATATTGAGACTCTCGGCCCCCATCACTGCCACCATCCTCGCGGCGACTAGCGAGGATACTTCAGTGCCGCTTGGGCAGCGGCGAGCCGAGCAATGGGGACTCGGAAAGGACTGCAGCTGACGTAGTCCAAACCGACTTGCTGGCAGAAGTAAACCGATTCGGGGTCGCCGCCATGTTCGCCGCAGATCCCGACCTTCAGATTCTCCCGAGCCTCCCGGCCCCGCTTGACTCCCATGTCCACCAGTTGGCCGACACCCGTGACGTCAAGTGACTGGAAGGGATCGACATGCAGCAACTCCCGCTGCAGGTAATCCCCCAGGAACGAACCGACGTCGTCGCGGCTGTAGCCGAAGGTCATCTGAGTCAGATCGTTGGTGCCGAAGCTGAAGAACTCGGCATGCTCGGCAATCTCATTGGCGGTCAAGGCCGCTCGAGGAACTTCAATCATCGTGCCGATCAGCACGTCCAGCTTGCCACGGAACTTCTTTTCGGCAATGACGGTGTCGATGGTGGCCTGAGCCCGGTCGCGGAGGAACTTTAGTTCGGCCGCGATTCCAACCAGCGGAATCATGATTTCCGGATGGGTCTCGATCCGCTTCGATTGGCACTCAATCGCCGCTTCAATGATCGCTCGGACCTGCATCTCGAGGATTTCCGGATAGGTGACACTCAGCCGGCAGCCCCGGTGACCGAGCATCGGGTTGGCCTCGTGCAACTGGGCGACGCGAGCCTTGACCTTGCTGGCCGGAATATCCAAATGCTTGGCCATCTCCTTCTGGTTCTTGTCGTCATGCGGCAGGAACTCGTGCAAGGGAGGATCGAGCAAGCGGATGGTGACCGGCAGGCCCTTCATGGCCGTGAAGATGCCGACGAAGTCTTGCCGCTGGAAGGGAAGCAGCTTGTCCAAGGCGGCGCGACGCTTCTCTTCCGTTTCGGCCAGAATCATCTCCCGCATCGCGGTGATCCGATCTTCCTGGAAGAACATGTGCTCGGTCCGGCACAAGCCGATCCCTTCCGCGCCGAAGTCGCGTGCTCGTTTGGAGTCCTCGGGGGTGTCCGAGTTGGTGCGGACCTTGAGCTGGCGATATTTGTCGGCCCAGCCCATGACCTTGGAGAAATCTCCGGACAACTTGGGGGATGTCGTGGCAATTTCACCCGCCATGACTTCGCCCGTGGAACCATCGATCGAGATGGTGTCATCGTGCTTGAACGTCTTGCCGTTGACCACGATCTTGCGGGTCTTCTCGTGAATCTCGATTTCGTGGGCCCCGACCACGCAGCAACGTCCCCATCCACGAGCGACCACGGCCGCGTGGCTGGTCATGCCTCCGGTGCTGGTCAGAATGCCGACGGCGCTGTGCATCCCGTCCACGTCTTCCGGGCTGGTCTCCTTGCGGACCAGCAGCACTTTCTCGCCATCCTTGGTGCGTTGCACGGCCTCTTCCGCCGTGAAGGCCAGTTTCCCGACGGCCGCTCCCGGAGAGGCCGGCAAACCCTTGGTCAGGATCCGCTCTTCCTGCTCGGCCTGCTTCTTCGCCGCTCGGTCAAAGCTGGGGAGAAGGAGCTGAGTCAAATCGTTCGCCGGGGTCCGCAGCACGGCGGTCTTCTCGTCGATCAATCCCTCGGCGACCATGTCACAGGCGATCTTCACGGCGGCGGCACCCGTCCGCTTGCCGGTCCGAGTTTGGAGCATGAAGAGAGTTCCCCGCTCAGTGGTGAACTCGATATCCTCCATCTCCTTGTAGTGCTTCTCCAGGATATCCTTGATCTCGATCAGCTGGTTGTAGATATCCTTTTTCCATTTCTTCATTTGCGAGACGGGTTGGGGCGTGCGAATTCCCGCCACCACGTCTTCGCCCTGGGCGTTCACCAGGAACTCGCCGTAAAACTCATTCTTGCCGGTCGAGGGGTCCCGAGTGAACGCGACGCCGGTGCCGGAGTCATCCCCCATGTTGCCATAGACCATCGACTGGACGTTGACGGCGGTCCCGAGCAGGCCGCGAATCCCTTCCACTTCACGGTATCGGACGGCCCGAGGCGTCATCCAGCTCTTGAAGACCGCCTCAATGGCCAGTTGCAGCTGAAGGAGCGGATCCTGGGGGAACGGAGATCCGGTCTCTTTCTGATAGATCGCCTCGTAGGCTTCGCAAAGTTCCTTCAGCCCCTCGGCCGGGACGTCGGTGTCGAGCGTCGCTTTGTACTTCTTGTTGATGTCCGTGAAGGCCTCTTCGAACAGTTCGTGCTTGACCTCCATGACGACGCCGCCGAACATGTTGATGAGTCGGCGGTAGGCGTCGTAGGCGAAACGCTCGTTCCCGGTGGCTCGAGCCAACCCTTGGACGGATTCGTCGGTCAGGCCGAGATTTAGAATCGTGTCCATCATGCCGGGCATGGAGACGGCCGCGCCGGAGCGAACGGAGACGAGCAGCGGATTTTCGGCATCGCCGAATTTCTTGCCGAGTTCTTTCTCGAGAGTCTTGACGTGGGTCTGAAGTTCATCCATCAGACCGTCCGGCATCTTGCGCCCCTCTTTGTAGTAGAGGTCGCAGACTTCGGTTGTGATGGTGAATCCGGGGGGGACCGGAAGTCCGATTCCGGTCATCTCGGCCAGGTTGATCCCTTTTCCGCCGAGCAATGCCTTCGAAAGTCCCCGCCCTTCGGTGCGGGTCTTACCGAAGTAATAGATCATTTTCGTCCCGACCGCGCCGCGTGTCGCTTGTTTTGCCATCGTAAGAGGTGTCTTTCCACTAAGGAGGAGCTATCGTAGATACTCTGAAATGCGGGGAAGTCTAACAGATCTCGACGGAAACCGTCAATGACCACGAGTCCAAGAGCCGACATGCGTTCGCCGTCCCACCGAGATTCTCGTCGAGATTCTCGGCGAAATACCGACCGACGTTCTCGCTTGGCGATTCCCGTTTGTCTCCATTTCTCGCTGTTCCGTTCGCCCGTTGTTTTCGCCATGGTTTTCGAAGGAGGACTCGGCATCCTCGCACTGCTGCTGGCCTGGGGGACACAGTTGCCGCTGGGTCCCTGGCCCGAGCTTCACCTGGAAGGGCCCCATCCCCTTGGCCTCTCGTATGGCCCGACATTCCGGGGCATTTTCTGGGGGTTGATGGGAACTCTCCCGCTGGTCGCGATGTTACTGGCGGTCGAGCGATCGCCGGTGAAGTCGATTCGGGAGTTGGCCGATTTGGCTCGGCGATACCTGGGACCATCACTGGGAAACGCTTCCTGGTGGCAGCTGGGACTGCTGGCGTTGCTCGCCGGAGTCGGCGAGGAACTGCTGTTTCGAGGCTTCCTGCAGCATGGAGTCGGAGGGTGGCTCTTCGGTACTCCCGATGGCTGGGCCTCGATCCTATTGGCCGGCGTGGCCTTTGGAGCCTGTCACGCAGTGACTCGCACCTACGCCGTCGTGGCCGGCTTGGTGGGAGTTTACCTGGGATGGCTGCAGGCGACTAGCGGTCATTTACTGGCTCCGAT
>JBJHCD010000164.1:0-9105 GCA_050485845.1 Pirellulaceae bacterium
TGGCGAGGCCCTCGTGGGCTTCAGCGGCGAGCCCGGCACGCTCGCCCGGCCCGAACCCGCGACCGGCTGGGTCCGTGTCGCCGATCTGATCGGCTACCTCGCGATCTTCGTCCTGGCTGTATTCGTCGGCTTCGAAGTCATCTCCAAGGTTCCACCGACATTGCACACGCCGCTGATGTCTGGGTCGAACGCCATCAGTGGTATCACTTTGGTGGGCGCGATAACGATTGCCGGAACGGGCGTTTGGGGTTTGGAACCGATCGTCGGCTTCCTGGCCGTCATCCTGGCCACGATCAACGTGGTGGGAGGATTCGCGGTTACGCATCGCATGCTCTCCATGTTCCGCAAACGCTAACCGCATCCCCAGACATCATTCCCCGACCTTTTCCCAGGCATCCTGACAACCGTCATTCCATCAGCAGGAAGAGTATCCCGTGGACTGGTTCAGCTCATCTGAGAAGATTGTCTATATTGTGTCGGCAGTCCTCTTCATCTTCGGACTGAAACTGATGGGACATCCTCGGACGGCAGTTCGAGGAAATCGCCTGGGAGCCTTGGCGATGACCCTGGCCGTCCTGGTCGCCCTGGTCCAGCAGGTCAGCTACTTCTACATCGTGGCTGGAATGTCCATCGGCGCGTTGATCGGCGGTGTGATGGCCGTGCGAGTCCAAATGACATCGATGCCGCAGTTGGTCGCTTTGTTTAACGGATTCGGCGGACTGGCCTCGGTCTTCGTGGCGGGGGGAGCCTTGTTGGGAGCGGCGACCACCACGTTCGACTCCCTGCTGGCCACCGGACTTTCCGGATTGATCGGCGGAGTCACGTTCTCGGGAAGCCTCGTGGCGTTCGGGAAGCTGCAGGAGCTGAACTACTTCAAGAAACCACTGAACATCCCCCTGCGCGAAGCGATCAATGGAGGCCTGATGCTGCTGGGACTCCTGGCGTGCGTCATGCTGGGAAATGGTCACTATTGGATCTACGTGCCGCTGGTCCTTCTGGCCTTGTCACTCGGCTTCCTGCTGACCAATCCGATTGGTGGAGCCGACATGCCGGTCGTCATTGCCCTCCTGAATTCCTACTCGGGACTGGCCGCCGCCGCCACCGGGTTCGTGATCGACAACTATGTGCTGATCATTGCGGGATCATTGGTCGGCGCCTCGGGACTGATCCTGACACAACTGATGTGCAAGGCGATGAACCGCTCCTTGTTCAATGTCTTGTTCGGAGTCCTCGATCCCGGCTCACT
Source organism: Pirellulaceae bacterium (assembly GCA_050485845.1). GTDB lineage: Bacteria > Planctomycetota > Planctomycetia > Pirellulales > Pirellulaceae > JBJHCD01. The sequence continues at coordinate 1,247 of JBJHCD010000164.1, forward strand.
CGGCGAACAAAGCGACGAAATCTACGCCAACGTTCGTAGCACCTCGGCCGATGACGTCGCCATGATCCTCGAAGCCGCTCAACGCGTCGTCGTCATCCCTGGCTATGGAATGGCGGTCGCCCAGGCACAACATGCCGTCCGAGACATGGCGAAGATTCTGGAGCAGCGGGACGTCAATGTCGAATACGCGATCCATCCCGTGGCGGGGCGGATGCCGGGCCATATGAACGTACTTCTCGCCGAAGCCGATATCTCCTACGAAAAGCTGCGGGAGATGGATGACATCAACCCCACCATGTCCACTGTCGACGTGGTGATCATTATCGGCGCCAATGATGTCGTCAATCCGCTGGCTCGCACCGACCCGCAAAGCCCGATCGCCGGGATGCCGATCATCGACGCCGACAAGGCCCGAACCGTTATTGTCGTCAAACGGAGCCTCAGCCCCGGTTTCGCTGGAATCCCCAATCCCCTGTTTGCCGCCGACAATACCCTGATGCTGTTCGCCGACGCCCAGAAAGCGATCCTGGATATCGTGACCGCTCTGAAAGAAAACAGTTAAAGCGACCACCATGCCGCTCGGACGCCCAACCACTCCGTGGCTCGAAACGGCCCGGTTGGCAAGCCGCTCGAGCAGTGAGTGAGTCGATGAGGAAGTGAGTCGGGGGGTCCCTGAATACGGCAGGATTTTTTGCAACAAATCGGCGTGACGTTCGCCGCGGGAATTACTTTCGAGTGGAACCTTGTCGCATAATCCGAAAATGCAACGAGCCTTGATTGTCGCTTAGTTCACCCCACTCATCCTGGCAACGCAAGTAGAGCTGACCGGATCGAGGTGCCACGAAACTGCCACGTGGACCGAGTGGGAAGACTTCCGTCAGCTGGTAATCGTGAAACAACACGCCGACCAGTCGCCCACGACCCTCCTGGTCTCCTCGAGCGTTCGTCTCGGGGCGGTCCCCTCCCGTGCTCCAGGTCCCATCGGCCCGATAGGCATAGACATTCCCGGCCTTGACCTGCACGTCGGCCGATTGCCACCCACCGGCCGCTCGAACGTCAGCCGACAGGATTTGCCCCGACTCCAACATTCGTGGCTGGTGATTCCATTCCCATCGGCAAAGGTCGGCTCGGTAACCGACTTCCACATGTCGAATGAATTGGGAGTACTCGAAATCCAGCTCGCAGCGCCTCGCCCCGAAAATCTCGGCGAATGCATCATGCCGCTGAGCGAAATAGGCGGTTCCCAGGAGGCGGAATCGGTCACGATAAGTCGGGTTGTGATACAGGAGATGGCAAAGTGCCCAGGTCCATAAGTAGTCTTCTCGAGTCTGTTCGACCATCTCCGCGTCGCGACGGGTCCAATCCGTCAAGGGGACCTGTCGCTGAGGGTCACGGCGCTTGGCCATCATGGATTCCAAGGAGTTTTGAAGCTGCAATCCGGCTTCTCCCATCTCCATGACTTCCTTCACCGACCGCGTCCCCTTGTTACGCAAGGCGGCAAGTCGATCATTGGGACACTTCACCCCTTCCTGATCTCGCTCGCCGAACGAAGCCATCTCCGCCATTCCCTCCTTGTACCAATCGGGCCCCGTGGCTCCGAACACCTGGAGACAATAAGCATGCATGATCTCGTGTTCCACCACTCCCGGTTCCGTGGAAGCGTAGATGATGGCATGGTGCTTGTCCGCTCGACTGTATTGCAATGACTTCCGTGTCTGGCGACTCATCCGCCCCATTGCCAATTGCTTTTGCCGCTGCCGCTGTCCTCCATCCGCGCCCCCAAAATCCTGGTAACCAAGCGTTACTCCGCCAATCCCCTCGACCAGAACTCGGGCCAGCGGATGTGGCAGATTCGCGTCACGCCAGTTGGAAAAGTCGTCGATTAGAAAACAATCGATTCGGCCCTTCGCGGGCCGCCCCCAGCAAGTGACGGCGAAGTCGAGGGTCGCCTCCAACCGCTCCATCGCCTGCTCGACTCGGTCATCCGGTAAATCCGTCCTCACGGCGAAGTGGGGAGACTGATGAAAGCTGGGAGCCTGCCTCGGAGTCGTCGATGGTTCCGCTTTGGCGTCGGGGGAAAGAAGCGAAGTGAGAAACAGCATCCAGCCCCAGACCACGAGTCCATGCGGGGCGACACATTCCTTGCGCAAAAGGGCCATCAATGGCTCCACGTGTTTGTTCCAAGAAGAGAAAAAGACGAGATCAGGCGAAAAGAGAAGAGCAAGCGGAGAAGAAGAGGTGGGGCGCCGTTATCGATCGGCCGGCAGTGAACGATTCACGGCCGTAGGCCCCGCGACAGGCATCACCAGCAAGTGGCGGGTCACGGAAGGGAGCGAAGCGTGATGCCGTCCACGCGCATCTGTCCGGTCGCACCGAACATTCCCACGGCCATGACGGCAAAGCGAGCGTCCGATGGGACCTTCATCCGAGATCGATGTTGCCGCCAAGCCGACTGCCCGCGCCAAGGGCCCAGAGTCACCGTGGCAACCGGAACTCGTAATTCATTGAAGAAATGAAGTTCAATGCGGGGAAGCTGCGTCGCGTCCTGCCCCACTCGAACCTGGCGGATCTGAACCCAGGCCGATAACTCGACCTCTTTGACTTCGCGACCATCCCCACCCAAAGCTTGCAGCGCCTGAGCCCCACGACCCGGAGTTTCATTGGTCAGTTCGAGTAACCTCTGACCATCGCGAGCCATCGAGTCTTCTATGATTTCTGCTTGGCGAACATAATACCATCCAACCGGCAAGCCATCTTCGGAGATCTCCTCGAAGCTTCCATTCACCAGCTCTGGACGCCCCGTATCCCTCACCTGCCGCAATTGTTCGGCTTGCCCGGTCATCGGCACGAAGAACGTCGGCTCCAGAATCTCCCGTTCGAGACGACCATCCCGCTTCGTCAATCGGTAGAGGGTCTGCTGATACCGCTCGCCAAGCGGTACCACGATCGTCCCTCCCTCCCGTAACTGCTCGAACAAAGCGCGCGGGACGTTCTCCGGGGAGCAGGTGACGATGATCTTGTCGAAAGGGGCATGTTCCTCCCACCCCTGAAAGCCATCCCCGATCTTGGTGAAAATATTCGTGTAACCAAGTCGCTGCAGCGTCTCGGCCGCCCGTTGTCCCAGAGACTCCACAATTTCAATGGTGTAGACTTCGGCCACCAGCGGGCTGAGCACGGCGGCCTGATAACCGCTTCCCGTGCCGATTTCAAGCACACGGTCGGCGGGGTCCGGCTGCAACTCCTGAGTCATGTAGGCCACGATGAAGGGAGAAGAAATCGTCTGGCCCTCTCCAATCGGGAGCGACATGTCGAGATAGGCCTGCTGACGGTAACGTGGCAGCACGAAGTTATGGCGCAGCGTATTCCGCATCGCCGTGACGACGCGAGGATCGGTCACCCCGGCCGCAACCACGTCTTCCCGAACCATTCTCCAGCGTGCTTCCGCCATGCGGGGATCGTCCAACGGTTGGCCCCAGGCCACCGCACCGGACAACCACACGATCATCAGGGCCAATAACTTCGGACACACCGCCAATCCGCCCCGCCATGGAGCGAACTTGTCGAGCACTACGGTCGGTCGGAAAATCTTGCCGCCGGCAATGCAGAAGGAGCAAGCGTTCCGAGGCCCCCATGATGACAAAGATGAGCGAAGCGAGAAAAGTTCCGTCTTGATACCAGATGATCCGAGGCGCACAGAGAACCCCCAACAGATGAGCCAAAAAGAAAAGGCACGCCCCATGAGAAGCGTGCCTCCGTAGTTTAGCCCATATTTCGCCGAGACTGATCCCTACCTATGGTGAGTTTTCCGGCTTTTTTTTCCGGCTGCGGTTCCGCTTAGCAGATCTCGCGGATCGGCGTCGGATCACTGACCAAATGAGTCGGTCGCCCCTGGGGCGTATAGACGATCTTGTTGGGGTCGATGCCGAGCTTCGTGTAAATCGTGGAGACGAAGTTCTCCGGCGACAACACACGCTCCACGGCCGAATGACCGGTACGATCGGTCGAACCAACCACCGTCCCACCCGGGATCTTGCCACCCGCCATCAAGACGCTCATGGCATTGGCCCAATGGTCACGCCCCGGTTCGGTTTGTCCGGCCAGTGTGGAAATTTTCGGAGTTCGGCCGAATTCGCCCAAAGCCACCACCAGGGTCGAGTCGAGCAATCCACGATCATCCAAGTCGCGAATCAAGGTGGCCACGCTGTTGTCCCAATCCGGAAGTCGCGTGCGAAGCGCCCCGAACAGATTGGCGTGATGATCCCAACCACCATCATAAATCGTGATGAAGGGAACTCCCGCTTCGACCAATCGCCGAGCCATCAAGCAGCGCTGACCGAAAGCATTGCGGCCGTACGATTCCCGAACCTTGTCCGATTCCCGATTGATGTCGAAGGCCTGCTGCGCTTCGGACGAGGTGACGAGGTCGTAACCCTGCCGGTAGTATTCGTCGAGGGCGGTGACCGGATCACCGGCCGCCTCCTCGTTGATCCTCTTCATCCGATCGACCATCGATCGCAAGTTCGCTCGACGATCAAACCGGTCTCCCAACAAATCGCCGGGAACGGCCACGTCACGGACGCGAAATTCCTTTCGATTCGGATCTCCACCCACCACGAACGGCGCGTGCTTGGCACCGAGGAAGTTTGGGCCACCCGAACGAGACATCGATGGGATCGAGAAATAGGCGGGCAGCGCGCTGTCGGACGAAAGTTCACTCGAAACAACACTCCCCAGGCTCGGATGGAAGCTGACGAAGGCTCCGCAGCCGACCGGAATCCGAGGGGGAGCGCCGGTCATCATGTAGTGATTCCCCGCCCCATGATTCCCCTCATTGTGCCGGATCGAACGGATCATGGCGTACTTGTCGAGACTCGCCGCCAACTGAGGCATGTATTCGGAATAGTGGACTCCGGGAACCGACGTCGGAATCACGCCGAAATCACCCCGGATCTCGGCGGGAGCGTCCGGTTTCGGGTCAAATGTTTCAAAGTGAGTCGGACCGCCATCCATCCAGATCAGAATGCACGACTTGGCCGCGGGGGAGCCAGCCCCACTGCCGGCCGCTTGCCCTCGAACTCGAAGAGCGTCAACCAGTCCACCTCCGAAAACGGTACCAAGCCCGAGACGCAGGCAGTCACGGCGGGAAAAACCTTCGCAATTCTTGGAAAAACTCATGATCGCTCCTGGTAGGGGGACCAAGAAAAATTCCTGGTCCCAGTCGGGAGTTGACAGGACTTACCCGTGGTTCGCATTGGGGTTTGGGTAGGACCGGGCCGCACGAAGGCAACCCGACGCATCGTGGCGAACCACTGGAAAGCAGGCGGGTAATGTTGAGGAATGACAGGTAGGTACGTGGCCGACTCGAACCTTCTCACCGCGACAACCCGATGCGCCGGCATTCGCGCCACGCCATCCGATTCCCGCCGAGAAAGCTTACAAACTCGGCAAGATGCCGATTGTCGGCTCACCATCGTACGACCACCGGTCGTACCGACATAAGACCAATATCGGCTCCGCCAAGCGGTTGATTATAGGGAGTTCCCAGCTCGGCCGCCAATCAGAATCCCGCACAATTCTTGGGGCAAACAGGGACAAACCACCCAGAAGAACCGAAACGCACCACCCGATCTTCGGCCAAGCGAGGAGACTTGTAATCAAGCGAGGAGACTTGTAATCAAGCGAGAACACTGTCGAGGAACTCGCGAGTCCGGGGATTGGCTGGATTTTGAAACATCTGTTCGGGTGGACTATCTTCCACGATTCTTCCCTGTTCGAAGAAGAGGACCCGGTCGGAAATTTCCCGAGCGAACCGCATCTCGTGAGTTACCAGCAGCATCGTCATGTCGCTTTCGTGAGCCAATTGACGGAGAACGGCAAGAACTTCGCCGACCAATTCCGGATCGAGGGCCGACGTCACCTCGTCGAACAACATTACATGAGGAGACATGGCGAGGGCTCGAGCGATCGCGACGCGCTGTTTTTGCCCCCCGGAAAGTCGCGAGGGGTAGACATCGGCCTTATCTCCCAGTCCGACTCGATCCAGCAACTCTCGAGCTTGCTCGTTCGCGGTGGTACGAGCGGTTCTGGCGACTAGTCGCGGGGCCAGGGCCACGTTGTCGAGCGCCGTGAGGTGGGGAAAGAGATTGAAATGCTGAAAGACCATCCCGATCTTTCCCCGCACCTGCTGCAGATGGGTCTCGTCGGCGGGGACTTCCGTCCCAGTCTGCTCCTTGGTCCACATGGACTGGCCATCGATTTCGATTCGCCCGGAGTCCGGTTGTTCGAGAGTCATCAGGAGCCGCAGAAGGGTCGACTTTCCCGAACCACTCGGACCGATGATTGCCACTTTCGCTCCCCGCTGGATCTCCAAGTCGATTCCGTCCAGAACGGTCAGCTCGCCATAGCTCTTCCGAATCTCCCGCAAGCGGATCTGGGGCAGCGTCCGCTCGGCCGTGTCCACTCGGACTTCCGCCGGTTTTTCGGCCGTTCCCACGGTCTGACGTTCCGGCACCGCATTGTCACCGGGGCTCTGGGGGGTGTTTGAATCGCAATCCGCCATGGGATCATTGCTCCTTCGACTGGAACTTAGGATGCGGAATAGTCGGGAAGACGTCGTTCGAGCCAAGCAACGCCGCGCCCGGCCAGGAGGCTGACCGCAAGGTAGAAGAGGCCGACGAGCGTAAAAGGTTCCAGGTAGCGAAAGTGTTCATTTCCCAGAATCTTCGCCTCCTGCAAGATCTCCAGGACCGTGATGGCCGACAGCATCGGAGTGTCCTTGAACATGGCAATCAAGTAGTTTCCCAATGCCGGGAGGATCGGGGGAATCGCCTGGGGAAGAATGACATGCTGGTAAGTCTGCCTCGGGGAGAGATTCAGGGCTCGAGCCGCCAGCCACTGGCCCGAGTCGACTCCCTCAATGCCGGCTCGATAGACTTCCGACGTGTAGCTGCTGTAATGCAGTCCGAGGGCCAGCAGACCGGCGGTCCAGGGAGAGAGGACGAGACCGAAATTGGGAAGCACGTAATAGACCACGTACAACTGAATCAAGAGCGGGGTCCCTCGCACAAACTCGACCAACCAGGCAGTCGGCCAGCGCAGCCGGCGCAGGCGGGAGCGACGTCCCATGGCCCAGATTAATCCCAGGACCAGGGCCAGCAGCATTCCCCCCGCGACCGCTTGCAGCGTCACGACCAGGCCCCGCAAGAGCGTCGGCAGAATTTCCCAGGCGAACTGGCTGTTCCAGATCATGCGGCCTCTCCTCGAGTGACGTGTCGAGAGGCCCAGGATTCCAGTCCGCGCATGCCCGTGGCAATGCAGGTGGAGAGCAAGAAATAGACCAGCAGGAGAAACAGGAAGATCTCGGTGGTCAGCAGCGTGTTGTCACGGATGTTCAAACCGGAACGAGTCAGGTCGGTCACGGTGATCATGGAAACGAGTGCCGTCCCCTTGAGCAATTCAATGAGCAAGTTTCCCAGCGGAGGAAGCATGGCGGGGATCGCTTGCGGAAGAATGACGAATCGCATGGTCTGCCACCGAGTCAAATTCAAGGCCAGAGCGGCTCGCCACTGTCCGTCGGGAACTCCCTGAATGGCTCCCCGCACAATCTCCGCGCCGTAGGCTCCCGCGTTCAGTCCCAACACCACGATGCCGACGAGCAGGGCGTCAAGCTGGATCCCCAACAGCAGAGGAAGAGCGAAATAGAACCAGTACAGCTGAACCAATGCTGAAGTACCTCGAAAGACTTCCACGTAGCAGACAGCGAAGCCTCGCACGATCACGTCGCGGGAGCGTCGTGCCAACCCCGCCGCAAGTGCGCTGACCAGCATCAGACAGGCCGCCCCGCTCCAGACGATCAGCGT
>JBJHCD010000165.1:0-9092 GCA_050485845.1 Pirellulaceae bacterium
GGGCATAGACATCGCTGCGGGTGTCCACCAGATCGCTTCGCCCTGCCGCCTGTTCGGGACTCATGTACTGCGGAGTTCCGGCCATGCATCGCCAGTCACGGCTTAGCTCGTCGGCCTCCGCCGCCCGATCCACGGCAGCGGCGATTCCGAAATCGATTACCTTGACGATGGGCTCCCCGTCCTGCTCGGCGACCAGGATGTTGCTGGGCTTTAAGTCCCGGTGGATGATTCCCTTCTGATGAGCGTGATTGACCGCTCGACAGACGTCCACAAACAGCCGCAGCCGCTGGTGGGGTGGCATCTGGCGGCTCCGGCAATAGTGGGTGATGGGCACGCCTCGAACCAGTTCCATCACAATGTACGGGGTGCCCTCGGAGGTCGCGCCAGCGTCAAGGACTCGGGCAATCCCCGCATGATCCATGCGTTCGAGCGCCTTGCGCTCCTCCTCGAAACGCTCGGCCCAATGTCGAGTTCGGGCGTGAGGCTTGGAGAGTTTCAGAGCGACCTGACGTTGAATCGGATCGTACTGCTGGGCCAGATAGACCGCTCCCATTCCCCCTTGCCCGATCAACTGCTCGATCCGGTATGGCCCGATCCATGTGCCGCACTGGACCTCCGACTCTCCGTCGGATTCCCCGGCCGGTTGCGAGTCCCCGGCGACCAACAGAGTACTAAACTGGTCCCGGCTCTGTCCCCAGCGATCCATCAAGCGGTCCAAAGGGTGCTCGCCGGACGATTTCGCGTGATGCAGCAACTGGGAGATGCGCTGCAGCAGCGCGTCATCTCCGGCACACGCTTTCCGTAGGTACAGTCGGCGTTCCTCTGGGCTCTCGTGCTTCAGCGCCTTGAGAAAGATGTCTTTGAGCGGTTCCATGGGTGAGGTGAGCAGGTGTGGGGCGAGTTGGCGGGAGATTCAGCGGCGTGCGAAGGGGGGAATGCCATTCCGACGGGCGCGGCCTCAACCCCAGACGCCCCGAGGTGAATGGGAAGAGGCACAAGCCTCGGGCTATCATGTTCGGTCCAGCTGGTCAGCGAGCCAGCATCGGGCAAATGACCAGTCCTGGTACGCCTGCGAGCGAGACAGCCCCAGAACCTCGGCGGCTTCGGTAATCGACAAGCCCGCAAACAGCCTTAGCTTTACCAGGCTGGCGGACCGGGAATCGACCCCTTCCAATTGCAGCAGGCAGTGGTCGATGTCGAGCAGCAGATCGGCGTCATCGTGAGACATGAGCAACTGCGGGTCCACTTGAGAACCCCGTTTGCCTCCTCGGCGCTGGGTGGCACGGGCCCGAGCCGAGTCGATCAGGACATGCCGCATCGCTTCAGCCGCCACTCGATAAAAGTGCCGTCGGTCAGCGAAGTTCCAATGACGCTGAACGCCGAACAGCCGCAAAAAGACCTCGTGAACCAAGGCCGTCGGCTGCAGCGTATGATCGGGGCGCTCTTGCCTGAGACGGCTAGCCGCCATCGATCGTAGCTCGCGATACACCAGGGGTACGAGCATATCCAGCGCAACCGACTTGCCTTCGGCTAGTTGCCTGAGGGTCACCGTGATCTCACCCGCCGCCATAACTCATCGGTTCCCACCGCCCCCACGAAAACTCGTTCCAATAACTCATCTAGCCCACCTTCGTCGCTCGATCGCCCGCCCAGCCTACACCACTCTCCCCGAGCATGGCAAGTATTTTTTTTCCGCCGCATCATGCGAGTCCCGCCTGTCAGGCCCGACTCCGTTGCCGGCCGCCTTGCCGCCCTCTCAGGTTATTCATTTTTTTCCTGGACGAATTACCGGGAATTCTCGCTTTGTTCGGTAGATCATCTTGGTGGCTGCGTGGTGGCTTTCCCCCCTCCTCGTGAACTTTGGGCAAAGCGCCGAGACGACGATGAGCGATGGCTAGGTTCGCCCAGTGCGGAAGGGCATGGGGGATCCTATTTCGATGGGGGGCGTTGTCGGCGCGGGGTTGGTGTTCGAGTTTGTCTGTTTCAACAAGGGCAAGGAGAAGCTGGGGATGTTTGGAAGAATCCGAGAAGTGGTGTTCGGTGTGGTCCTGTGTGCCGTGTGCCTACCTGCGGCGCAAGGGGGGATTGTGATTAATGGAGGTCCCGCTTTTCCTCCCCCCGGTGGTGTAGCGTTTGAAGGTAGCGGAAACTTGGGCCTGGGTTTGGGACTCATCTTCGATTTCTCCGATATTGACTTGACTCAAACGGCCAACCTGTACTGGGGCATCAGCAACACCGGGGTGACTGGCCTGTCCATGGATGGCGGCTCTATCCAAGGAACGGCGATCAGCGGGTTCGAGGGTGGCTACGTCAACGGGGTGTCACTTGTTCTGTTAGGAAGCACCACGGTTCAGCATCACGTCGATGAGGTGGTTGTCACGACACCGGTTGACACGCGCCTCACGATCACCCTCTCGGGCGCTGTTCCAAAGGGTGGGGGGTGGATTGTGGACACGACAACCTCGGGACTGACCGTGCCAGACCAAGCCTATCCCACGGCATTGGTTCGAGTTAATGACTTTGGCGAGAGTTTTTCCGTGCAGCTTCAGATGGAGGCCAGGTTACACGATGGCATCGTGAAGCATGACTATCGACCTTACCTGGAGCTTTTCAACGACTTGAATACGGTGGCGGGTGCCGTGGCCGTGGCGGAGTTCGCGGGAGGTTTTTACTGGGAAGAGCTTTCGACATCGGCGGTACCCGAGCCAACGTCGCTCGCCATTCTGGGACTCGCCGGTTGCCTAATGGGTGCTGGCGTCGGCAGGAAGCGGTGGGGCCTCTCGCCTGCGAGCCAATGATCGTCCGAAATGGTGGATCGAAAGGATGTCTTCGAATCTCATGCAGGCGGACGACGAAGGCGGATCCTGAGACCGAGTGCCCCCTCAAAGCAAGCGGGTGAGCCTTGCGGCCTCGGAACGTTCCCTCGGAAAGAAGCGGTCTTGCTCGGCCGCGAGAAGGGCCTTTCGGTGGGGGGGGGTAGCTGGCCAGTCGTGGTCCCGCCGGGACGGGCCCGACGGAGATCACCTATAGGAGCGGCTTCGTCAGACTGGGCGATCCGAAGACACCCTTCGGATTTGCGCACTCCTTCGGATTTTCGCATCGACGCGCGAGCGAAGGATAACCCGGGCACCCGCTCCCCATTCGCCAACACTCTCCCCCCGAGAGTGGTTCAGGATTTCGAAAGCGTCGGGTGTCTTCGCATCGCAGTTGCCAGAACGTTGGAACGGAAGGGTGTCTTCGGATCGCACGCTGGCGGACGACGGCGGCGGATCCTGAGACCGAGTGCCCCCCCGAGGCAAGCGGGTGAGCCTTGCGGCCTCGGAACGTTCCCTCGGAAAGAAGCGGTCGTGCTCGGCCGCGAGAGGTTCTTTCGGTGGGGGGTGTAGCTGGCCAGTCATGGTCCCGCCGGGACGGGCCATGATGAGACCACCTATAGGATCGGCTTCGGCAGACTGGGCGATCCGAAGACACCCTTCGGATGTTCCTTCGGATGTTCGAAGACAGCCTTCGGTTTTTCTGACCGTTACCCTATAGCTCGCGTATTCGCAGGTTCCGGAAACTGAGGTCTGTCGTGGGGTCGTGTCCCTGGATCATGATCGTCCCGGGTTCCATTCGAAGGCCCTGACGTGGGTTCTCATGCGGATCCCGCGTATCCGTCCAGTCGGTGACTTGCAGACCATTCACCCACACGGCCATGTGCGGTCCATCGGCAATGATCGTCTTGCCAAACCACTCCAGGTCATTGGCAGCGACCACTCGAGCGTCCACGCGGCGGAAGATCGCTCCCGTGCCGGCATCGACCGGCTGAGTGCGATCGGCGTTGCGATAGCCATTATGGATCTGTGACTCATAGCCGTTCATGCGCTCGCCAGGAATGCAGCGGAAGAAGATTCCCGAGTTCAACTGCGGGGCATGCGAAATGCATTCCAGCTGCAAGACGAAGTTTCCGTACTCTCCCCGAGTTTCCAGCTGCCCGCTCCCGTCCTCCACCCGCAACTCCCCCTGCTCGGTCACCGTGAACCGACTATCCATCTCGGGATACTCACGCCATCCCTCCAGATCTCGCCCATTAAAGATCGGCTCGAGCCCCAGCGGCTTGAGCCGAATATTTCGAAAGGCAACTCGCCCTTCATTGATCTGTAGCCCGATCCGGCCTCGTGGCAATGGCTCGGGATCCTCGTACTCAATGACCTGCTTGCCGTCCAATAACGCGGTAATACGAGGGCCATCGACCGTGACTTCAAAATGCTGCCAGCCCGAACCTTCGGGATCACCTTCAATTCGTTTCCGGCCGACAATACTCCCCGTGGGAAACGGATTATCCGGCGGAGCAATATTCAACTCATAGCAATCCACCTCGGCACTCTCTGGTTGCAGAGGGGTACGAAGAAAAATACCGCTGTTCGTCTCCGGATCGGCATTGAACTCGATCGACAGCACGTAATTGTCGAACCGTGACGTGGTGCAGAGCAACCCTTGCTCCCCTTCGCTTACCGTCAGCGTCCCATCTTCCACCCCCCAGTTTGCTTCGCTTCCCGCTTCCCATCCGAACATGGTCTGGCCATCAAACAGCGAGATCCAACCCTCCGACCACTCCTCCGGCTGCAGTGTGCCTGCCGGAAGCGGAGAAGGAACCGACGACTCGGCCCCGCCGTCACGTTGCTCAACCCCACCCGCCGTCTCGCTGCCATTCGCGGCAACTTGATCGGAAGAATCGGACACTCCCTCTTCCGATGACGCCGGGTCGGTGGACGTGGTCGGTTTTGTGCCGCATCCGGCGATAACCAACAGCAGCATCAATACCCCGAATGGGACCAAAGAAGCGACTGAGGGGAGTCTTGGGGAATGGCGGCGAGCAGAGCGAGGAGTCATAAGTCGGCTTCCCTTCGGAAGTTTAAGTCTTGGTATGGATGCTTGTAGCTGTGGGTTTGCTGGATTTGCGGGTTTGCTGGATCGGATGCGTGTCTTGTTGTTGATGGTTCGGTGCGGCACGCCAGGTTCCCGAGCGGAGCGGGAATCTTCGGACCAAGAAATCGGCCGCGAAATTTGTTGACTCGAGTTGTGAGCAGACACTATGGTACAGGGATCGTCGATGACGTCCCGAAGTCAGCCGAGCACCGGATGTGTTCGTTGCCGCATGCGCGCGTCGTCGATTCCTCCTCACCGACTACCGTAGCCACGACGAGGTGCCGAACATGTTGTTGCGAGACATTCTTCAGAATAAGGGGAACTCGGTCTACTCGACAACTCCCCAAGCAACCATGGCCGAAGCGGCTCAGGAAATGATGGACCATCGTTGCGGTTCGCTGGTCGTGCTGGAGCAGGACAACTTGGTCGGCATCCTTTCGGAGCGGGATCTTGTTCGAGCTTGCGCGGCGGGAGAACCGATCGATTCGATCCCGGTCGGTGAATGGATGACGACCAGCGTCACCACGGGGTCTCCCGAGGATCCGGTCCAGGAAGTGATGGGAATGTTGACCGTCCGCCGCATCCGCCATCTGCCGGTCTTGGAAGGGGGCACGCTGATCGGTGTCGTCTCGGTCGGTGACCTCGTCAAGTCGCAGGTCGATCAGTTGGTCTTCGAGAATCACTTCCTCAAGTCGTATCTCAACACCTGACGTTGCGGCGCGTGGTTCGGGATGAGGGACATGGAGCAACGCGGAATGTCCCGGAGCCGCAGCCCGCACTGCGGAATCGACTAAGCAGCTACGCAGGCACACCTCTTCCGCAATTCCCGCTCAACGGGGCCTGCCCCCGAGAGCGGAATTCTGGGGAGTGAGAGGTTGAGGTAGCGGCTTAGACGACTCCGTGGCGCCCGTGACGAAGCGGTTTTTTCCAAAATGCGCAACTGCTCTACCCTCTACTGCTCTCCCTGGGCTCTCCCCGCGGCGATCCCTTCCATTGTGCGTTATTCCCAGTTGAGAATGATCTTGCCCGATTCTCCCGACATCATGATCTCGAATGCTTTCTGGTACTCCGTGTAGTGAAAGCGGTGCGTGATGATGGGCCGAATCTGCAGGCCGCTCTGCAGCATCACCGTCATCTTGTACCAGGTTTCGTACATCTCGCGGCCGTAGATTCCCTTGATCGTCAGCATATTGAAGACGACCAGGTTCCAGTCGATGGACATCTCCTGTTCGGGGATTCCCAGCATGGCGATCTTGCCCCCGTGACACATGTTGGCCAGCATGTCGCGGAAGGCCTGCGGATTGCCGGACATCTCGAGCCCAACATCAAAGCCTTCGGTCATGCCGAGTCGCTGCTGGCAGGATGCGATCGATTCGTGACGCACATCCAGCGCCTCGGTGACGCCGAGGGATCTCGCCAGTTCCAGCCGGTAGGGATTGACGTCGGTGATCACGACATGTCTCGCTCCCGCATGACGAACGACGGAGGCCGCCATGATGCCGATCGGGCCCGCTCCGGTGATCAGGACGTCCTCTCCCAAAACCGGGAACGACAACGCCGTGTGAACCGCGTTACCGAATGGATCGAAGATCGACGCTATGTCCCGGTCAATCTCAGGATGATGGTGCCAGACATTTGTCATCGGCAAGACCAGGTATTCGGCAAACGCGCCGGGACGGTTGACGCCGACCCCTTGCGTGTGAGCACACAGGTGGCGCCGCCCCGCCAAGCAGTTCCGGCACCGGCCGCAAACCACATGCCCCTCGCCGCTGACCACCTCTCCCGGGAAGAAGTCACTGACATTCTCCCCCACCTCGACAATCTCACCGACGAACTCATGCCCCACGACCATCGGAACCGGGATCGTCTTCTGGGCCCAAGCGTCCCACTTGTGGATATGGACGTCCGTGCCGCAAATCCCCGTCCGATCGACCTTGATCAGGACATCGTTAATGCCGACTTCCGGAATGGGAACCTCTTCCAACCAGAGGCCCGGCTGGGATTGGGATTTGACCAGGGCTTTCATCGAGGACCTGAACCTTTCTGTCTCAAAAAATGCTCATCAATTTCTCATCGAGTTCTCATCGAGTTCTCGTCGAGCTGTCATGACACTCTGCCTCATCACGCTCGTCGGAAACGTCTCTCCCGACAGACTCCCGTCACTCGGCTGGACCCGGTTCCTCCAGAACAGGTTCGGTCTGGGCTTCCTCCGACAACGCCTTTAAATGCCGCTTCCCTGGTCGAGGAAAGAAATGACGACTCACCGGCTCAAAGTGATCCGATTCCTGGAAATACATGTAATGAGTCACTCGCACCATCTCATCATCCACCTCGATCAAGTTGAAGGAGTTCTTTTCCCGCTCTCGTCCCCGGCCGCGGCGTGACGTGGTGGTGCCACATTGAACGATAATGATCCCTCGATCTCGGCGAGCCCCCGGGTAAACATCGAGCGAATTGCCGATATAAGCCCGATGCAAATGCCCCCCCATGATCATGTCGACCCCCAATTCCAGAAAGCAATTCATCGCCCGCTTCGCTTTGGGCATCACCTGATCACGCACAAAGTCAGGAGCCGGCGCGAAATGGTGGTGAGCGACGACGATCCGAGCGGCGTCGGCCGGGGCGTTGATGAAGGCCTGAGTGCAAAAGTCAAGCTGCTCGCGGTGTATTCGACCATTCGAAATCGCTCGACGCGGCGAGGTCGAATTTAGAGACACAATCACGGCCCCGGGAATCTCCATCACGTCGTCCAACCGGTCCGAGATGATCTCGCGATACAAGGCATGCGGGTTCAGGATTCGCTCTCCCACCCGATACAGGGGGACATCGTGATTCCCCGGGATCACCACCTGAGGAACCGAGGGGAGTCGCGTGAGAAACTCCTTGGCCTCCAAAAATTCCTCGCGGCGAGCCCGCTGAGTCAGATCGCCGCTGATCACGGTCACGTCGGCCTCGAGCGTCGGGGCGATCCGTTGCAGCGCCTCCCCTACCTTCGCCAGATAGGGACGCCCGAAGTGAAGGTCCGAAATATGCAGTAATCGGAGCATGATGGCTCCTCTCCTCTTCACGCATCGCAGGGGTAACTTGCCAGGTTTCCAACAGCAAAGGACAATTTGGAAGCCCGCGGACGGCCGGAACGAACGGGGCATGTCCCCAGAAGTCCGATTCACCGTATCATTGCCTGGACTGGAGAGGGATGCCAGCAAGGTTCCGACCAGCCGGCCGCAAACACCGCTTTCACTCGACTCCAATTGGCCTCACTCTCGACCTAACTCGATTTCACTCGAACCTCAACAACAAACCAAGCGACCGAGTGGCTTTCCGTCGGGGCCACCCCCGCTTGGCTGGATGGTTAATGTGCCCAAAATCTGCCTGATCTACAATGCCCACGCCGGTTCGGCAACCAATATCCACTCGGTGTTGACTCGCTACGCAAGTCGAGTGATGGGGGATATTTGTCCCGCCGAAGGTCCCGAACATACTCGGAAATTGGCCCAAGATGCCCTGGATCGGGGATTCGACCGCCTGGTGGTGGCCGGCGGAGACGGCACGGTCAATACCGTAATCAACGCCATCGCCCCCCGTTTTCATGAAATTGAACTCGCCCTCCTCCCCTTCGGAACCGGAAACGATCTCGCTCGGTCACTCGATATCCCCCTGGATGACATGGACGAAGCCGTGCGGCTCGCTTTTCGAGCGGACGCGGTGCCGATTGATTTGGGGCACGTGGAAGGGGAGCGTGAAACGTATTTTATCAATGCGGCATCGGGAGGAGTGGGAGGAACGGTCGCTTCCGATATCGCCTCGGTCGAAAAAGTACGCTGGGGAGCATTCGCCTACTGGCGGACGGCGATCACCAAGTTGGCACAGCTAAGTGAGTTTCAAGTCCAGGTGCAATTCGACGAAACGCCCATCCAACTGCCGCTCTACGGTCTGGTGGTCGCCAACGGCCGCTTTGTGGGTGGCGGGTTCGAAATCGCTCCCCGCGCGCGACTGAACGATGGACTGCTCGATGTCACCACCATTCCCGTTCTCCCCCCCACGGAGCTGCTGACCGCCGGGCTCAATTTCGGCCTCCACTTCCTGGTCTGGAACCGCCGCGCGCCCTGGCTGTACTTGCGGGACATGGAAGCCAGGGCCTACATCGCGATGCTCGCGGTGATCGCGGTCATCGTCGTTGGGAT
>JBJHCD010000166.1:0-9027 GCA_050485845.1 Pirellulaceae bacterium
GCTCGGAAGAATCCGAGTCCATGTCGGATGGTTGTTCCGCCGGCGACTCCTGTTGCTCTCCATCGTCGGACGCATCCTCTGACTGCTCCGACTCTTCCTCCCGCTGTCCGGCTTCACTGTCCCGTTCATCTCGGGTAGCCGGAGATTCCAAGGGAGCCACGATCGTCACGCGATAGTCCCGCGTCCGCTGCTCATTCGGCTCGAGCGCCCCCCCGGGACCATGACGGTTGTCCCGGGCGACTGCCCGATAGACGACCTCATCACCCTCCACGAATCCCCAGTCGCGAGGTACAAAGTCGAACTTGGCCACGAACTGCCCGCGCCACGCCGAGGATTCGCTTAACAGCTCGTGGGAAAGATTTCGCTCGGTTCCGGCACTGCCGACCAGTTTGACCGAGGTCAATCCGAAATCGGGATCCAACGCTCGGACCTCGATCGGCAAACGCCCGTTTTCGGGAATCTCCATGGGGCGGCGAGGGGGAGAGAGAATATCCACGACCGGCGCCAAGTCGGGGAAGATGGTGATCCGATGCTCGATGGGATCGACGTTCTGCTGCCCCTCCTCCGTCACAAATCGCAGTTGATAGCGGCTGTAAGGGGGCGTGCGGCGATCCTCCCCCAGCTTGAGAACGAATTGCACCGTCGCTTCGGTACCCGAGCTTTCCATGTCGAGCGGAGCGACCGGGGCCGAGTTTTCCCGCGCTGCCTTGGCCCCCGGGTCCCACTCGATGTAGGCGGACCGAATCGGTTTGTTGGCCTTGGCTCGCAGCGTGACTCGAGTTCCCTCGAGAGCTTCAATATCCCCTTGGCCCTCGACGACCTGTCGAGGCCTTTGCGTGTACTCGGGGAAATCGTACTCGATCCGCTGGACCGCAATCAGCGGCTTGGCCTCGAGCTGAATGCGGTATTCCCGCGACAAGGCGTCCCCCGCGCGAACTCGATACGTCCAATTCTGCTTCAGCCCCGAGCCACCGGGAGGAATCGACGCCTCGTAAGTTCTGCCGTCGCTTCCCACCACCATTTCCACTGGACGATCAACTTGCTGCTGATCGGAGGAGGTGCAAAGTAAATAGACCTTGTCGTCGGGACGAGCGCCGCGGACTCGGGCGGTCACCTGAATGGACTCGTCCAAAACACCGGTCGTGTCGCCCGGTTGCACTTCGAGAATGGAGACGCGGGAGACGGCGGATACATCGGTCCAAGGCATCAGCACCCGATAGGCACTCTGCAAAGGGTCCTTGGGTGAGAACACCTTGTAGGCCGCGCATAGGGCCAGCGCGGCCGTCAGGAAGTAGAGGATGCGAATCAGCCGAGTCCGATCGATGCTCGCGTCGACCGAAATTCGCTGAAGATCCGTCGCCGCCGTTCTCCCGAGCGTGTCGAGAACGACGCCCGAAATCGACTCGGGATGCTGACGCAGAAAGAGAAAATTGACCAGGCTGTTCTTCAAGGATGCTTCATTCCGCTCAATCGCTCGAGCGGCATAGAGCGGGTTGACCGAGTGGATCAGTGGAGGCAGAACGAATCGCCAAGCATAAAGTCCTGCCGCGATCGCCAGCCCGATCAAGGCCAGCCAGCGGGTCACCGGCCCAAACGACCAAACCCAATGGTCCACAACGGCCAGCAGGAGCAAGCCGACCAACACTCCCGCCACGAGGGCCATCAACGCGGCCCCCAATTCGATCATTCGCAGATGTCGCCGTGCTCGATTGACCTGTTGCAGCACGAACTGGTCACGTGGTACCGCCGAACCGGCCGCCGGACGCGTGGTTGTTGTCGTTCCTGTCGCCATCGTCTCTCCCAGGGAACACTGCTTGGGACAGCATCCCGGTCTCCAGCTGAAATGGTTCCGCCCACGAGGGGCTCCCCTGCCCTATGGCCATCATCTTGGGTGTTCCATCCGTTTAGTCACACCCTAGTAGGCATTATAGACGACGCGGAGTGCAGGACTACAATCGGAGGTTGAGGTACGAACCGTTAAATCTCCCAATTTACCACTGCCCCCCTGGCAATCGCCAAGGTTGGATTATTCGCCATGATTTCCGAACCGCGTCCCAGCGTCATCCATCTTCACCCTCGAGACAACGTGGCCGTTGCTTCGCGAAAGCTCATCGCGGGTGAACAGGTCACGCTCCCCTCCTTTCGGGTAATCGCCGGTGCTGACATCCCGATGGGACATAAAGTGGCACTCGAGCGGATCGAAGCGGGTGAGCCCGTGCGGAAGTACGGGCAGGTGATCGGATTGGCCGCCAAGCAGATCGAAGCGGGCGACTGGGTTCACGGCCACAATCTGGCCCTGGGTGAACTGGAGCGGGATTTTGCACCCTCCACCGAGATACCCGCACCTCCCCTACCGATCACGGACCGCACCTTCCAGGGATTTCGCCGGGCCGATGGCCGAGTGGGAACTCGGAATTACTTGGCCGTGATCTCCAACGTGAATTGCTCCGCGTCGGTGGCCAAATACATCGCCAAGCGTTTCGACGCGGAGAGCCTCCGCGATTTCCCTCAGATTGACGGCGTGATTCCATTCACTCACGCCGGTGGTTGTGGCATGCAGTATGCTGGTCAGGCTCATGAGATGCTGAACCGGGTGTTGGCGGGAATCGCCAAGCACCCGAATATCGGCGGCTTCCTGCTGGTGGGACTCGGCTGCGAGCAAGGGGCACTCGGTTATTTGATGGATAGCCAACGATTGGTTCAGATTGGTGGCCTCGGCGAAGCTCCTCAACTCCCTCCCATCCTCTCGATTCAAGATTGTGGAGGGACCGCCAAGACGGTGGAGGCGGGCGTGCAGGCGATTGCCGAACTGCTGCCTCGGGCCAACCAGGCCCGCCGGGAAACGGTTCCCGCCAGCGAGATCATCCTGGGGACCGAATGTGGAGGCTCCGATGGCAACTCGGGCATCACCGCCAATCCGGCGGTCGGCGTCGCCTCGGATCGTCTGGTTGCCTGCGGTGGCACGGCCATTCTGGCCGAGACCACGGAGATCTACGGGGCCGAGCACCTGCTGACTCGGCGAAGCCGTTCCCCTGAAGTCGCTGAAAAGCTGCTGGAGCGGATCCGCTGGTGGCACTGGTACACCGGTTTATTCGGGGCGGAACTGGACAACAATCCCTCCGTCGGGAACAAGGAGGGGGGCCTGACGACCATCGCCGAAAAGTCTCTGGGGGCGGTCGCCAAGGGGGGAACGACGGCACTGATGGAAGTTTACCACTATGCCGAGCCGGTCCGAGCCAAGGGGTTCGTGGTCATGGACACGCCGGGCTACGACCCCCCCAGCGTCACGGGGATGGTGGCGGGGGGAGCGAACGTGGTCGTGTTCACCACCGGGCGCGGCAGTTGTTTCGGCTGCAAGCCGACACCCTCGATCAAAATCGCCACCAACACGCCGATGTACGAGCGAATGATCGACGACATGGACATCAATGCCGGCGTGGTCCTGGATGGGACCAGCACGGTCGAGGAACTGGGAGAGGCGATTTTCACCGAGATACTCGAGGTCGCCAGTGGAAAGCGAACCAAGAGCGAACTGCAGGGGATCGGCGACGAAGAGTTCATTCCCTGGACGGTCGGCCCGATGCTCTAGAGATGCTCTGGAGTGATTTTTGAGCACGTTGACGCTGTTCAGGCCATTTGCTAGGTTGCCTGACAATTGAATTTAGACTTTTTGCAGGGGAAAGAGAGGTTTGTCGATGGCCCATGAAGTGACGTTGATTACCGGCGATGGTACGGGTCCCGAACTCGCCGATGCAGCTCGAAAATGCGTGGATGCGACGGGAGTGTCGATCCAGTGGGATGTCCAGGAAGCGGGCGTCGACGTCATGGAAAAGACCGGCACCCCCCTCCCCGATTCGGTGATGGAGAGCGTCAGGCGAACGAAATGTGCCTTGAAGGCTCCCATTACCACGCCGGTCGGCACCGGCTTTCGAAGCATCAACGTTCACTTGCGACAGGCGCTCGGGCTGTTTGCCTGCATTCGTCCCTGCAAGTATTATCCGGGCGTGCGGAGCTACTTCAGTGAATCGGGCGTCGATCTGGTGATCGTCCGCGAGAACACGGAAGACCTCTACGCGGGAGTCGAATTTGAGGCGGGCAAGCCGGAAACTCAGCAGCTGATCGACTTCATCAACGGCCTTCCCTCCGACCGCAAGATCAAGACCGCGGGAGCCGAGACCGGGGTCTCCATCAAGCCGATCAGCGTTTCGGGGACGGAACGCATTGTTCGCTGTGCCTTCGACTACGCGCAAGCCAATGGCCGTAAGAAAGTCACGGCCGTGCACAAGGCGAACATCATGAAGTACTCCGACGGGCTCTTTCTCGCCACGGCCGAGAAAGTTTCCAAGGAGTACCCGAACATCGAATTCGAAGAGCGGATTGTCGACAACATGTGCATGCAGCTCACGCAGAAGCCCGAGCTGTACGACGTGCTGGTCCTACCCAACCTCTACGGTGACATCGTCAGCGACTTGGGAGCCGGCTTGGTCGGCGGCCTGGGACTCGCTCCCGGAATGAATGTCGGTCCGAACGGAGCGGTCTTCGAAGCAACGCACGGCAGTGCTCCCAAGTACAAGGGAATGAACAAGGTCAATCCAACCGCGCTCATTCTCTCCGGCATGTTGATGCTGCGGCATCTCGGTGAAACGGATGCCGCCACCCGTCTCGAGAATGCGGTGGCCGAGGTGATTCGCGAGGGAAAACATGTTACCTACGACCTGAAGCCGCATCGTGATGATCCGACCGCTGTCGGGACCAGCGAAATGGCGGATGCCATCTGTGCCAAGATGTAGGATGTAGAACCGTGGGATGTAGGATGGGCAGGATGCCGTCGTAGCGATGCCCAAAGCTGACGTTTCCGTTTTGCACGCGTCTCGGGGCTCTGGGCATCGAATGAGCTGAGTACCTAGTCCGTGCCTGGTAAGCATCGGATGAATTGAGTACCTAGTCCGTGCCTGGTAAGTATCGGATGAATGAAAGGAACGGCCCGTGGGGGGTTCAACCAAGGACCCGCGACTTGGCGTCGCCACGTTCCTGGAAATTATCAGTGGTCGGCGGCGAGGCCTTCTGGCCTCGCCGCTCCGCTGGATTCTCTGGCTTTTTCAAGCCCCCTATGCCTTGGCCGTTTCCCTTCGAACGTGGCAGTTCGAATCGGGAATACGGAAGATTCACAAGGTCCAAGTTCCTGTCATCAGCGTGGGAAACCTCACCACGGGTGGAACGGGAAAAAC
This sequence comes from Pirellulaceae bacterium, assembly GCA_050485845.1. Lineage (GTDB taxonomy): Bacteria > Planctomycetota > Planctomycetia > Pirellulales > Pirellulaceae > JBJHCD01. The sequence continues at coordinate 5,229 of JBJHCD010000166.1, forward strand.
TCCCTTCGTGGCTTGGCTGGCTCGCACTCTCCCGCAACTTCCCGACTCCCCATCTTCAGTCGCCTCAACCATCCAGGTGGTATTGATCAGCCGGGGTTACGGAGCGAAAGCGGGGGAGATGAACGATGAAGCCATGGAGCTGGCCGATCAACTGCCGGGCATTCCTCACCTGCAGAATCCTGACCGAGTCGCGGCAGCTCGACAAGCCATCGATCAGCATGGAGCGACGATCCTGCTGCTGGACGACGCCTTTCAACATCGTCGTATTCACCGCGATCTCGACTTGGTCTTGCTCGACGCGCTCGCCCCTTGGGGATACGGCCACCTGCTTCCACGCGGGTTACTTCGGGAACCTGTCAGCGGCCTGCGCCGAGCACGGGGCGTGGGGCTTTCTCGAGCGGATCTGATTTCGATGGCCGAGCGGGAGAGGATTCGCGAGCAAGTGACGCGGCTGGCTCCAGGGGCCGCTTGGTTCGAGATCTGTCATCGCCCACGCTGCCTGATCAATGCCGCCGGCCAGACCACTCCCTTGCCCGAGGTCCACTCGGGCCACGTGTCCGTTCCGATCCTTGCCTTCTGTGGACTCGGAAATCCCGAGGGCTTTCATCGGTCGCTGGAGCAAGCAGGATTTCGCATTCTCGCTTTTCAGAACTTTCCGGATCATTATCGGTACGGGGATGAAGATGCCGAACAGTTGAGCAATTGGTCCCGTCAGTTTCCCGAGGCAGAGAGAGTCCTCTGCACTCGAAAGGACCTGGTAAAGCTGCGCCGGACCACGCTCGGTTCGTTGCCGCTGGATGCCTTGGCGATTGAGGTCGAGTTTCTGCGGGGAGAACAGGAGGTCCTCGAATTGCTCCGGCAACTCGGCCTGAAACGGAAGCCGTCAGACACACAATTTGGGCCGGCAACCGGGAACTAATGGGGCGATCGCTCGCCTGCGGGCCCAGGCTACGGAGACCCAGCCCCCCTTGAGCGAGACCGGGGCGCCAGCGGCCAAGAATCTCCTTGACAAGACTTAGGTCCGAGCACTAATTTGACAAGGAGTTGGAAAGAGGTTCCACCGACGGGAAACGCTCAACCGGGTCTCGATCGTAAGTCGCGTTAGTACGACAAACCTCCCGACGGGGAATCAACGACTGGGTAGTAGTTGGTTCTTGGATTGAATCCCACCATGAACAGCCCGAAAGTCCTCCAGGCGTGCACGTACACGGACGGGGCAGAAGGACGATAAGGAATGGTTTCGGCGACAAACGATGTTGAGCAGCGAGCCCGAACGGCACTTGCCGGCAGTCCGATTTTTGCACTCCGCGAGGTGCGAGTTCAACAGATGAACGGCAGTGACCTGGTCCTCACCGGACGGGTCGACTCCTTCTATCACAAGCAGATGGCGCAGGAATGCATTCGCGCCGTGGCGGCTGATTGTCGCGTCGTGAATACGATCGCGGTTGACTAGCCGAGTAGGCCGCTCGTTTCCCGCTCGAATCGAATACACGAATCGAATCCCCGATAATCGGTTGCGTGAAACCCGCGAAGTTGCAAGTTGCGGGACGTCGTGACTCGGCTGAATCCCCTTTGCCCTTTCACAACGACTTACCGGGCAAGGGGGGAAGTGGCAGCTTTTCAGCTCGGCGAAGGTATTCCACCACTTCGTCGGCCAGTAAGTGCGGCGGTTTCCGGCCGGCATCCAGATGGATCTCCGCTCGGAGCGGCTCTTCATAGGGGGCACTCACGCCGGTGAATTCGGGGATCTTTCCCGCGCGAGCTTTGGCGTACATTCCCTTGGGATCGCGCTGTTGGCAGACTTCCAGTGGAGCGTCGACCCAGACCTCGATGAAACTTCCAGGGCAAGATTCCTCAAGCCGTCTTCGGACTCCATCGCGGTCCGCTCGATAAGGACTGACGAACGCAACCAGTGTCGCCAAGCCGGCCGAGGCGAACAGTTCGGCAACCGCTCCAACTCGACGAATATTCTCCGTTCGATCTTGGGGAGAAAAACCGAGTCCAAAGCGGGTGGCGAACTCCGGGCCGTAACCGGCAAGCTTCTCCGGACTGGCATTCAAGCCATGTCGCACATTGTCCCCGTCCAGCAAGAAACTATGGACGCGTAGCTCATGCAGACGTTGATCCACCAGGTTGGCCACGGTGCTCTTTCCGCTTCCGCTGAGTCCAGTGAACCAGATCACATACCCCGGATGCCCCATCAGTGTCTCCCGCTGCTCACGGGAAACCTGATGCCGGTGCCAAACTACATCCACGTGCTCGGTCATCTCAAATTCGCCTTCAAATTCACTTGCAGATTCACATCCAAGACGGACAACACCAACAGTCTTTCATCCCCAGACGAATCCCCGGTTTTTCCCGGATGTTTCCCTGGGTGTTTCCCTGGGTGTTTCCCCAGAGTATTTTCTATCCGGGTATTTTCCCAGGACCTTGTTTCCAAGGCGAGCATCACGGCGGACCAAATTTCACTCCAGACCGATTCCAGCCAGGTCGCAGAGATGCGACAGGGAAACGGGCTGAGGACAGCTCCAGACCAGAAAGAACAAGGCCTCGCAGCACCATCGTCCGACGGGATGTCCCGTCACATACCCGGCCCCCTTGGCAGCCAGAAGGGCTGCCTGAGTCGCGCGGGTCACAAGCTGATTGGCCTGGGAGCGGAGGGTCTCGGTGCTGCAAACCGGTTCCCCTGCCCCGGAGGCCAGCAAGTCGGCCACCAGGGACTCGCGTTCCGAGCGAAGTTGCCGAGTGGCCGGGAGCAGATCGGGTCGCTTTTCGGCTTGCAATTCGAGAAAGGAGATGGCGGCGGTCGCTAGTCCGAGAGCGAGCGTGGACGTCTGGATTCCCCCGGTCGCTCCACCAGTCCCGCGCTGAAGCACGTCATCGACCGGACCGGCGATGAGCCATTTGGCATCGACTTCCACTTGCTGGAACTGCACGGGCCCGGTCTGGCTGGCGGACAAGCCGACCAATCGAAAGGGAGTGGGAACCTGGAGGCCCGCCAGTCCTCGAGGGACCGCGGTCAGAATTTGACGCCCATCGGTCAATGTGGCGCCGACGACGAAATAGTCGGCCCACGGGGCTCCGGTCACCCAGGGACTATATCCATCCAGCCTGAAACCTTCGTCGGTCGGTTCCGCCCGCAAGGCGGGTTGAGCGAGGTGGCGGCGACTGGTCGTCAGATGCGAAATTCCCACGGTGGCAAAAGTTCGCCCCTCCACCAGATCGTCCAGCAACTCTTCGCGAAGCGCGCGGTTCTCGGAACCGGCAATTCGCTGAACGGCCCCCATTCGCTGAGTGATGACGAAAGTGGTGGTCAGGCAAGCTTGGCTGAGGGCCAGATAACCACGGCAGATGTCGGCGCCACTCCAATTCACTCCTCCAAACCGCTCTTCGAGAAACCACCGAAAAACTCCGTATTCGGCACACCGTCTCAATTGGTCGGAAGGCCAGGCTCCCGGTTCCGTCAACGAATCGCTCATCTCTGCCAGCTCATCACAAAGCTGGCCGAGAGCGGAATCGTCCGGAGTTTGAATGGACGCGGACATGATGGAAAAAAATTCTCTCCCCCGGGAGACGATTGAAGTGAATCCGATTGACCCAATGTTGCCATCCGATAACGGGCCGACATTATAGCAGACCGATTTTGTTGATGGTTCCCGTCCAGTTTCGAGAGAGTCGCCGGAATCAACGTCTAGATGGATCACCGCCGGTATCACCGACGGGACGACGCGAAGAGAAACGACAGGGTAACGGTCGGGATGACGGTCGAGACGGCTGCCGAGATAACCCGTGCGGCCCC
>JBJHCD010000167.1:0-1117 GCA_050485845.1 Pirellulaceae bacterium
CTTCTGCCCCGTCATTGGCTCGCGGGCGAGCCGGCGGGTTGCACGGCTCAGGAACATGTCACGTTGCCCTTGGGGGCCGTGACTTCTGCCAGACGCGGCAGCGTCATCTCGATGGACTGTTGGAGTCGTGTCGATCTGGATAACCGAAGGAACCTGGAGAGGTTTTCGGGTTTTTCGGCTTTTCCGTCTGATGGGAAGCCGGGTGACACCCCGACGTCACCGCCGCTCTGGTCCTCCCAGCCCGCTCGGCTCCGGCCCGTGCGACACTCCCCTGTCACCGCTTGGCATCCAGCGGGCCGAATTCTGGAAAAATCGTGCTTCCATCCCTGGATTTGATTGCAATTCACGGAAGCCTTCTTTAGGATTTTTTCGTTACGAAGGGGACCCCCGTCTCGCGGGTCGGAACGTCAGGCTTTTCGGTCCTGGTCGTAACCTCCCGATGCCGGCTCCATGCCGGCTCCATGCCGGGAGCGGGCGATGGGTGCGAACCAAGCCATGAGGAGACATCCGCATGAATGGCCGTGGACAAGGGGATGGTGGATCATTCGCGTCGGGAAGAGCCGATTTGGGGAATACCGAGTGGGATCGATCCGAGTGGGCAAGATCCGGCTCGCGGCGATGGGGCGCGCCCGGCCATGACCATGCCGGGGTAAGGCGTATTCGGCTACGACTCGGAGCATCCCCATCCCGCGTGGCTCGCCTTCTTCCCGCTTCATGTTTGGTCATCGCGATCCTCCTGGCTCAGGCCCCGCCGCTCGGCGCCGAACCCCCCCTCGACCCGGATCCAACTCTTCTGCCTCAACAAATTCACTCTCAAGGCTTAACCGAACCCAACCTAATCCTTTTGCTCACTTTGCCTTCTATTTTGATTGATCTGGACTTAATTTTGTGCATTTTTGACTGTGGCACAGCGACAATGGCTTTGACCGAAGATGGCCACCAACTCGATATGATCGAGCTTTCTCGCGTCGCCTATGGAAACAGCGCTATTTCTCCGAATGGATTTCGGCTTTAGAGTTCGGAGGTCGTAGTCATTTGTCGCGCTGAATTCGGACATTTCATTGAATTGGTTGTCCGCGTTAGTGCGGTGCGGACGACTGTGGGCGGTGTCGCGAGC
>JBJHCD010000167.1:1127-9009 GCA_050485845.1 Pirellulaceae bacterium
TGTCAAATGAGAGTGGGCTCGCGTCAAGTGTTCCAGCAAATTGGTAGCAAGAGAGCGCTTTTACCGAGTGTTGTAATCACCTTGTTTATTCTAGCCAATGGTGTATGTGGTCAAGAATCCAATGACGACACCATAGTTCACAAGTCTGGCGCAGTTACCTCAGCCCCGTTCAAATTATGTCTGTCTGAGGACTACAGTCTTGCCATCGAAACTTCAAGTGTCGAGGATTTGAGCGTCTGGTTTATCGACTCTAAGTTTGAGTCATGGAAGATTTGGTCCTCTGACGATGGCGTGATGGTTGACGGTCCCAAGTCAAGTAGGAAACATCCAATCCAGATTACCTTGCTCGATTCCGACATCCGCCTCGCGTTGTATGTGCCCGGTAGGTCGCCTATTGGCATGGGAGATTGTCGCTTCGTCGTTGTGTCACGCGTCCAAACCCGAGTGACGTTAACACAGCTGAGAGGGGCTCACCGTAACGAGCCTTGCATGGCCCATGTTGTAGTGAGTCGAAAGCCAGATCAATCGCAAGCGATCACGCTGCAAAGCGTAGGAGCTACGAATTCATCATCTAGCAAACGCCATGCAGTATCTGTCGCTGAATCGGCAGTCATCTTGTTTGAGTGTGTCAACGAAACTGACGACAGTAAATTTCACGTTGACCGTCGGCGTGCTGCAGTAGCTCAGCAGCGAATCGCATTGCAGCAAATTGCTGATGGAGTAGCTGAGTATGATGAAAAGCCTCTCTCGCCATTCAAAGTTGGCTTGAAGTTCGAATGCGATGTCAGCAATGTGGATATCGGTGATTCTATGCTATCGCACTATCTCGTCAACGCAATGTATATTTATCACAAGCTCGATCAAGTCAACGCACGCCATAGTTATCAGCGAATGTTAGATCGCCTAACTAGAATTCGCCGCGAGCGACCGACTTATTTGGTCCTTCTGATTGAAGTGCGAGTTCGAGAAGCTATGTATTACCATCTTCATGATATGCTCGGAAGGACGAAGCTCGAGGCAGAAATGCGGTCGCTACTTGCGAGTTATGACATTCTCGGTAGGTCTCCTCGGCTAAGGGTGACGGGGCAGTTGGGCAGTCTGATCGTAAGACTCGAAGGTCTCGTTGGGCGAGTCAGTGGGTGTAGTTCGTGTCGGTCTGGCATAGTAGAAGAGGCGGAGTCATTTCTGGAAGGCTTTGCGATCTGGAAAAGCAGTCGGTCTAATGAATATCTTGCAAAATATTTGCGTGCAATCGACGTTGTATCTGAAATTCATAGAAGGGCGCAGTCCTTTGAGCTTGGCGAGGCATACGCCTTGCGCCTGATTGAAGAGGCGAGGCTTGCCCGAAAGGTGATTGGTGTAGGTGAAGCAGTAAGGCATGAAAGTGTAGCCTGTCTGCGACTTGCGGATATAGCATTTGAGATTGGTGACGTTTCGGGTGGCATGAAATGGGTGGAACAGTCGAGCAGGTTGTCGGAAAGTTTGGTAGGCGTGGGTGCGGTCCGGAGGCATACAGCGCGGATGGTCGCGTCTTATGTTAGGATGGCGGAGCTGTGTCGATTTTTAGATGATGTCGATGGAATGGAGGAAATTCTCGGTCATGTTGAGGAGATTCTAGAGGATTCAACGGCGAGAAGTGAGTTGCCTCTGGTGACACGATGGGCCTTGTGGGACCAGCAGTCAGAGTTGATGTGGCTGACTGGTCAGTACTTTCGGGCTGTAGCGATTAAGGAGGCTGGTGTTTCTGAGATGACGCGGAGCCTGTTGGCTAACCGTGATCGATTAGTGTGGTCACAGCGTCAAAGGATGTTCAATCGGTTGCAGGAATGGCTTGTGGTCCTTGGTGAGCAGTATTTTGCTGAGGAGCTTGGATGTGAGATGGTGGGCGAACTTGACGAGATAAATGTGAACCCTTTGGGGCAATGTGGCTGTAGCAATACTGTGGTAGATAATTGGCGAGTAGGCCCGCGAGCTATTCAACTGAATGCTAAGCAGGCGGATTTGGATGGTCATTTATCGTGGCCCTTAGTCCGCAATATATTTGAGGCAAGACTCAGCGAAGCCGTGCAGGTTGGGGATTTCAACGAAGCAATGAGGCTTTCAGTCCAGCTGACAGAGTCAGAGCGGCGATGGGCGTTGAGGAATCTAGATGGATTGACACCGTATCAACAACACTTGCTCTGGCAGCGTGGATTGCGGGCTGAGGGTGTATTGGTTAACTGTATTTCTAGAGGAATTGTAAGTCCAACTGTAGTATATGAGTTGCTGAGGCAGCGAAAAGGTAGAGGCATGAGCCGTGAGGGAGAGGATGTAGCGTGCAATGTAGATATGGGGGGGATGGCGTGTCCAGGGCGTGTTTTGCATTCGTTCAGTGATGAGTTGTGGCCTAGGTCGGGACTCGATAACGGTTTGGCTAAGTTGATGGGAGGTGAAAGTGAAGTGCAGCTGACGGATGCAGTAGTTGTTGAAGTCGACATGTTTCGTATAGTTAAGGATGTGGTAGTTCCGAGAAAGTTGCAGCCCATTTGTCACTACGTCGCGTTTGTGCTGTTGCCGGATGGGACGGTGAGGTTTGTGGACCTGGGGGATGGGGAGGAGATTGATCAGGCGGTCAGGAAATGGCGATGGGAGATTCAAGCGGGGGGTGACGAGCTTGCAACGGGGAAATGGCTGCGAGAACGGGTCTGGGAACCTCTCGAGGCCCTGTTTCCTCCCGACGTGAATCGAGTCTACCTCTGCCCCGACGGCGAACTCGGGCTCCTCCCCTGGAATGCCCTTCCTGGAAAGGAAGAGAATTCGGTGCTGCTGGACCAGTTCACTCTGGCCCTCGTACCGCACGCCGGCTGGTTCCACCATCAAGGCGCGGAGCGGCAAGACAAGTCCCAGGAGCCAGCATCGAGCCCAGGAGTTCAACTCGCCGTAACGTCGCCGACTCGTCCCCCTCCCCAACACGCTCAAGAGTTTGACCTGGCGAATCGACCGATCTGGCGCGGAGGGGGCGATGGGGCGTCCTTGAGCCCCATCGGAACCTCGCCGACCTCGATGTCCGACCTGGCTCCAATCGCGGCTCGATCGCGAGTCAGCCACCCCGACACTGCTTCGCGCTGGTTGATCGTGGCCGATGTCGATTATGGCGGGGGGCAGAGTCGTGAAAGGCCGCCTGAGAAACGGTTGAATGGGGTATCGCCCACCGGTGCGAAAGATCCGGCTCGGCTCGGTCGGCTGGAGACAACTGAACGGGAAAAGTTCCAGTCTCGCTGGTCTCCCCTCCCCCATTCTCGTTCGGAACGAGATACCCTTGCCGGATATCTCCCCGACTCACAACGAACGGAATTGACCGGCCGTCAGGCGACGCGATCGCGAGTGCTCGAGGAACTTCCCCAAGCTCGATGGGCTCACCTGGCAACCCACGGTTTCCATGCCGGCGATGACCTCCGCGTACCCGTCGGGTTGGAGAACCCGGAGTGGCTGGAGGGGGAACGGCGACGGCAGCAGGTCCTCCTCCGCCGACATCCGCTGTTGCTGACCGGCCTGGTTCTCGCCGGTGGAAATCAAATCACGCCTCCCACGCGTCCCGGAGTTCCCGCTGATCCGGGCCCGATTCTGACCGGAGACGATGTCGCTCAACTGTCGCTCGACCAATTGGAACTGGTTGTCCTGTCCAGTTGTGAATCCGGGACGGGGGAAGTGCTGCTGGGGGAAGGAGTCTTCGGACTGCAGCGAGCCTTCCATCTGGCTGGAGCCCGGAATGTTGTCGCCTCGCTTTGGCAAGTCGATGACGAAGCGACCGCCGTCCTGATGAAATGGTTCTACTACTTCTTGTTCGAGGAGCAGCTTTCCCCCGTCGATTCGCTGCGGCAGGCCCAGCAAACACTTCGCCGCCAGGGGGCGGCCGCGACGCTCCTGGCACAATCTCGGGGCCCGAACTTCCGACAACGGGCCCGCCAACTCGTCCGGCAGGCATCGCCACCTTCCAGCCAGACCGCTCCCACTCGACTCTGGGCCGGCTTCTTCCTCTCGGGCCGTGGAGACTAACATCTGCCGGGTGACGAAATCGAGCCATCGCGGTTCATCTGCCGGCTTCGTCTGCCACGTTCCACTTACCGGCATCACTTGCCCGCTTGGCCCCTAACCCGTGGTCCGCATGCCGGCCGCGATGCCTTGAATGGTCAGCCGGACCACATGCCGCAGTTCGTCCAGTTCCTGCTCGGAAGCCGACGTGGATTGCCCCCGCAGGCGACGGAATAGCTCGACTTGAATAAAGTTCAGCGGATCGACATACAGATTGCGGACTTGAATCGACCGGCGAAGCCAGGGGATGTCGTCCAACAGATCCAAGTCTCCCGTAATCTCCAAGACCGCCAATCGACTCCGCTCGTATTCCGACGATATCAACGTCTCCAACCGGCCCCGTGTATCATCGTCTTGGGATAGATCGGCGTACTGCTGAGCGATCGAGAGGTCGGATTTGGCCAGCGCCAGGGCGGCGTTGTCGATCAGAGCTTGAAAAAAGCTCCAGTCGCGATACATCGTTTCCAACTGCTGGGTTGCTCGAGCATCCTCGCGTTGCAACTGCTGAATGGCCGTTCCCAGGCCATACCAGGCGGGAATGAGGCAGCGGCACTGCGTCCAGGAAAACACCCAGGGGATCGCCCGCAAACTTCCCAGCCCCGCGTCCCCCTTCCGACGCGATGGACGACTTCCGATCGGCAGTTGCTCGATCTCCTCCAGAGGTGTCGTTTCCCGTAGAAAAGGGACGAATCCCGGCTGCTCGACCAACTCCCGGTAGGCTCGGAATGACAATTCCCCCAGTCGCTCCATGACCGATGACCACTCCGGATTCAGCGATAACCGGGGGGCGCCGCTCGCCAATAACATCGACCAGGTCAGTTGCTCGAGATGCCGGTGAGCGATGGGGAGGTCGTCGTAGCGCTGTGGCAAGACCTCTCCCTGTTCGGTAAGCCGCAACGTTCCATCCAGCGTGTTGGCGGGAAGTGACAGAATACTGCGCGCCATCGGTCCCCCGCCCCTTCCCAGCGAACCACCGCGGCCATGAAAAAACGTCACCGCGATTTCATGCTGCCGAGCGATCGTATGCAGGGCAAGCTGGCTTTCATAAAGAGCCCAGCAGGCGGAGAGATAACCACCATCCTTGGTGCTGTCCGAATAACCGACCATGATGATCTGTTCGCTCCCCAACTCTCGAACATACCGAGCGTAATCGGGATGCTCGAGCATGGCGGTCAGCGTCTCCGGTGCTCGTCGCAAGTCGTCAATTGTTTCAAAGAGAGGGAGGATCGGAATTCTCAGTTCGTCGTCACTCGCATCACCACCATCCAGAGTCGCGGACCACTTCCAGAACCAGAGAGGTGCCAGCACGTCGCTCAGATGATGCGTCATGCTGACCACCGCCCCTCCCAGCGGCCCGGTTCCGTAGCGCCGAGCCCAACGGCGGAGGACTTCGAACAACGCCAAGGTCTCCCGGCTCTCCTCGGACAACTGTTCCCGCTCCAATGGCAGCGGCTTTCCCAGCGTCTCCATCAGCAGCCGGCACTTCTCCGGTTCGGGAAGCTCGCGGTAGTTCTCCGTCAGTTGCTGCCGGCGGAACAGATCCGTCAGTACCTCGGCGTGATAACCCGAGTCTTGTCGGACATCGAGTCGGGCGACAAAGAACCCGAAGGTGGCAATCTGGTCCAGCCACCTCTGGGTTTCCCGGTGGACGATCAATTCGTTGTGCGAAGCGGCGAGGCTCTCTTGCAGGATTCGAACATCCTCGGCCAGTTCCAACTCGTCCTGATAGGCTCCAGGAACGGCGGGTGAATCGATCCGATCCCGCAGGGCGGACTGCAAACGCCATTCAATCTGCTGCAGCCATCGGCGATAGATCTCGGGGGGAGGCGTGGCCGCCAGGAATTTCTCCAATTCCGGCCATCGTTCCAACGCGGCCCGCAGGTTCGCCTTCAATTGCGCGGAGGCGGGAGTATGGTTTTCCGATAGACTGATGGAATCATGGAGGGCTCGGCAGCTTTCCAAATGCAGTTCCAAGGCGAAGGCCCGATGCACCTGGAGAGTTTCGGCCGTGATATCCGCCTTGACGTAGGGATGACCGTCCCGGTCGCCTCCCACCCAGGATCCGAAGCGGAGGAAGGAAGGTGCCTCCAGCGGTCCGTCGGGATAGCTCTCCGACAAGGCCGTTCGAAGGTCCTGCATGACTTCCGGAACGACTTGCCACAGCGTCCGCCGAAAGGAGAGGCCACGCTGCACTTCTTGCAGAACGGTCGGTCGCCAGGGGCGGATGAAGTCGGTCTGCCAAAGTTTCGTGATCTCGGCTCGGATCGACTCTCGCAGTTGGTCCGCCTCCTTGGGAAGCAATTCTCGCTCGTCCAAATCTCGCAGCAGATAGCGAAGTGTCCGCAGCTTGGTCCGGACACTGCGCCTCTTGGCTTCGGTCGGATGGGCCGTCAGCACCAGTTCGATATCGAGTCGGTTTAGGAGGGTGGCAAGCTGAGCGGGCTTCATGCCCGAGGAACGCAATTGGGCAATCGCCTCGCCAATCGATTCGCGGCGCGGACCTGGATGCGATTGCCGAGTTCGTTCGCGGAGCACTCGGACCCGTTGCCGGTCTTCGGCAACGTTGGCCAAATCCAGAAACAGCGTGAAGGCGCGAACGATGACTCGCAGTTCACTGACCGACATCTGGGCTAGTCGAGTTGTCAATTCCTGCGTGGTTCCCGGCTTTCCCTGGCGTCTGGCTCGAGCGAGTCGGCGGATCGATTCCACCATTTCCAGGGCGGGCTGGCCCGCCAGATGTTCCAGGACATGGCCCAGTTCGGTCCCCAGCCAGCGGATTTCTTGACGGAGCGTGCGATCTTCGGGCATCAAGATGACCTTCCAGGTACAATGCGAAATGATTGGCGAGAAGCGAGGTTGAGCCTCCCGATTCAGGGAGTGTCGGATAAGGGACGAATCACGTGGCTCGAGTTTCTCTGGCGGTTGGAGCCGCGCGAAACCAAATGCAGGCTATTTTTAGATGGTTTCACGAACTTAAGCAAACGGGGAACAACCTGCATGTCTGAATCACCCCGCGAAGATCGCTGGAAACGGCTGCCGACTCTCGAGCGGGTGCCGCGGATCTGGGGGGATCCAGGTCCGCTTGTCCGGCTGCTGGCCGACCATGACGGGCAGCGAACGCCACCCGTTCGCCCCATTGGAAATCTGACCGCCAAGCAATTTCTTCAGCTGTTGCAGCAAAGCGGACTGGTCGAGGATACCGCCATTTCGCCCCGGTTGAGGGAATGGGACGCGGAACTCGCCCCGACCGGTGGGCTGGCCGCGACAACGGGCCTCGAAGTCGCTCGCCGCTTGGTTGCCAGTCGCCTTCTCTCCGTCTGGCAAGCGGAGAAGCTCCTTTCGGGCAAGCATAAGGGGTACTATCTCGCCAATTACCGAATCATCGACCTGCTGGGGATCACCCCCTGGTCCGCCGTCTATCGTGCCGAACATCAACTGATGCGTCGAGCCGCCGTGATGGAAGTGTTGTCGGACAAGCTGGCGGCGCGGGAGGATCAGCGGGAGCGATTTTTTCGTCGAGCCCGCAGCGTGGCGGAACTGGACCATCCGAACCTGGTCCACATGTTCGACATGGGCGAAGAGCGGGGAATGTGTTACACGGTGATGGAGTATGTGGCGGGATACAACGCAAGACGGTTGGTGCGCCGCTTGGGCCCCCTTCCCCAGGACATGGCCGTCGGAATCGTCCGCCAAGCGGGGCTTGGCCTGCAAGCAGTCCAAACGGCCGGGAAATCGCTCGGCGACTTGCCACCCCAGACCGTCCTGCTCGATCCGAATGGAGTGGTTCACCTCCTGACGCTGCGACTCGACA
>JBJHCD010000168.1:0-8966 GCA_050485845.1 Pirellulaceae bacterium
TTCCAATTGGATAGGCGAATCATGCTCCTTGTAAGCCGCTCCTTGGCCCACTTGCAAAGACAGTCGTAGTCGCGTTGGTTCAGTCGCAATTCGCAAAGAGATCGTGGCTTTTCGCGTGGCAACCGCGATTGCATGTCTTCGACAATACGTGAGATTGTATCGACGCTCTTTGCTTTGTGAGGCATAGCCCAATTACCCTCGAACCGAACGTGTTACTTGTGCCAGCGTAACCTCAGTACCCATCAATACAAGTTGGTGCCTCGGTCGAGAAAACGCCACATAACAGAGAGCATGCCGTCGTTCCTCGTCAGTAGGCATCGCGTCATCAAGTTCAACGACTATCACAACTGCTTTCTCCAGTCCTTTGAACTGGTCGATGGTTGCGAACTGAACTTCGCGTGACTTGGGTGCCGGCTCTCCCAGGACCAGCTGCAAACTCCCAGACAACTTGATCCGGGTAAGTGCTGAGTGGTCGATTCGCCGAGGGGTGAGCACCACCAGGTCTTTCGGGTTAAGCCGCTCGATATTCAGTAATTTGTTGATCACCTTACCAAGCAACTGCTGAAGTTCGTGTTCTGTGGAGTACGTAATCTTCTCGACATTTCGTCCAGCGGGGCCTCTCGCGGTGATGGGAACGTCTCCACGATAATGCTCTTGCAGCATGTCGCATATCGCTTGCGTATTTCGGACGTTATCTTCCAGCGGATACTCAGTCATTTCATCCGGCAGGACGCCTCCACCCGAGAAGAGGGTCTGGTGCGTATCGTGGAAGACATAGAAAACACTGTCCTTCCCTTCACGCAGACAGCCTTCCAAAGCGAGCCACCAGTCTGAATTCAGATCCTGACCTTCATCGACAACAATGGCGTCATACGGACGTTTATCGGTCGCACTAACGGCATCGAACAGGGCAAGCGGGTCAGTACCGGTTCCATTGCTCTCCCGGCTCGCCAGTTCCTCGACTGTGAGCACATCGAGGTTTGGTGTATCGCCAATCAGTGTTTTCAAGAAAATGGACAAGGGCTTCGTGTAACACGCAAGCAGCGTCTCAAAGCCCTCAGCTGCGAGCCGCCGAGCCTTTTCGACGGCCAGGAACGTCTTGCCAGACCCGGCTGCACCGCCGATCGCCGCTCTCCGCACTTTCTTCAGTAAAGAAAGAATCATCATCTGCGATTCAGTCAGTCGGAGCATTTGCTGATGCTCGTCAGCTGACTGAGCACTAAGTGGGTTGGGCAACTCCACGCTTCTTGCGATCAACTGCGTGAGTTCAGCAACAATCTGCACACCATGATCGAAGGTATGACCGTCTCGGCCATGACTGTACTGCAGAATGTCTTCGATTCGCTGCTGCAGGCGACTAAGGTCGTCTGAACCAATAATGATTTCAGGCAGGGCTTCGGGGGTTACCGCGCGCAGAGGACGTGCACTACCGGGAAAACACACGGATCGCGAAAGCTGAATCCACTTGTCTCGAAGCGATGGCAGTGATTTCAGCTTGTTCAACAATCCGTACGTGCTGGATCTCACCTGTGCGAATGGATCAATCTCGTGGTCCTTACCGTGACGATCGGTGCTGATCCATTGCTGGGAAGGGCCGTCAAAGCGAATCCTTCCTCCCTTGACCTCAATGAGCAAGACACCTTTCTTTGGATGGGCCACGATGAAGTCAATCTGTCCATCACGGGGCCCCTGGTCAGGATGAGTGAGTCCCAACCAAGCGACGTCATAGAAGACGGTCCAACCAAATCCGAGTTGCTCTTTCAGCAAATCGTACATCCGAACCTCGGCCGACAATTTGGGATTCTGCCGAACCTGTTGCGGAAGTACCTCAGGATATATTGTGCAGGAAGGGGCCATGTCGACTCCAAACTTACTTCCTAGAACAGGGAGGCTTCCCTCTTTCTTAACAGCAACTTCATTCCCTCAGCGCGAATCCGCATGGCTTCGGGTGATACCTGGAATACCGTGGCCAATGGCCGGACCGAGTTCTCCAGAACCGTCTCGTCGGTTCCGCGGTTTTCCACCTCCGCACGCAGGTCGGACAAGTAGATCGGGTCCATACTGCCACGCCAGTCGTGCCACTCCCGTTTGACCATCTCACGGGGCATGAGCAAGCAGGATGCGAAGCGGTTGGCCTGGTATTCAATTGGTTCCGCACTGTTGGAACGACAAATGTACTCCGGGCGTTCGGCATTCTCGGGAAGCAGCTCTGGCTGGTTCGCTTTCTTCTGGAAGAGCTGCCGGTGCAGCCGCCAGTGGCCGGCCTCGTGGGCGAGCGTGAAACGGTAACGGCCGAGCATCGCTGGATTCGTTCCCGGATCGAGCCGTTGATCGATGCCCACTCGTTTTTCGTTGACCCACAAGGCACCATGAACGTCGTCAACTCCGAACAACCTCGGCATATCGAGGAACTCAAGGCTTAACCCCAAGTAAAGCTCAACTATTTCGTCGACAGGGACTGGGGGCGCAATGACCTGCCCATGCTTGTTCCCATATTCCGCCAACAACAGTGCAGTCTCGTTCTCGAATTCCTGGGCCTTCATGAACGGCAGCTTGCTGGCCGGCGTTGAGTATCGCTTGGGCATGGCCTACTTCCTTTCCTCGTTTTCTCCCTCGTTCTTGAGGCGCTCAGCCTCTTGACGAAGTCTTCGGAGCTGCTCTGGCGTCAGACCACGGACCGCACGCAGAAGATCCGGTACCGCCGTCGGGGCCTCGTGGATAATCTCCGGCAAGTCTTCCGTTATTCGGCCTGCACGGGCCGTCCATTCATCCACGTTTTCTTCGAGCAATTCAGCCATTCGCTTGACCCGGTCAGCGGTTGGGGGATCGACGTTATCCTGCTCAACCTGCGACAAATACGTGGGACTGACGCCCACCAACTCGGCGAACTTGCGGAGGCTGTACCCCTTGGCGATCCTCTTTTCGCGGAGCGTCTGGCCGAACGTCTTCTTCGCGGCTTTCTTGGCCATGACTACAGTTCCCCCTTGAACGCCCGATCGAGAATCGAGGGGAGCATGGCGTTGAGTAGCTCTCGCTGGTCATATAGCGACGACATCTTGAACGCTTTTCGACGAATCTGTTGGAGGACCAATTGGGATTTTCGCGAAGGCAATGGAAACTTGTAGGCCAGAAAGTCGGAAGGATTTAGGCGTTTGCGCCGCACATTGGTACCAGTGCTGGCACCGCTAAGTAGTGGCCACACCGCTGGAGACCGGAAGTAGACGTCCAGGACTTCTGGAAGGACACGTTCCTCATTGACAGTGAATACTGGGAATTCCGGTGAGACAAAGAGTCCATCACACTCGTCGGGAACAACTGCAAGTGCCCCCTCCCACGCCATTAGCTTCGGATAGATAAACTCGTTTGTGCGGATTTGCGTCAACTGCTTGTAGGCAAACTCCGATCCAGTCTTTCGCTGGCCACGAAACACTCCGCGCCCAAAGCAGTAGACACCCGCAAACTCGTAGGAGTCCGTTGCCCGCACTTCAACGTGCGGTTTGCGCCATGTAACCAGTTCGCTCATTGGCGTTGGCTGCGGAATGCCAAACTTGGTATCTCGCAGAATTGAGCGTTCAAGTCGGCCAAGTTCCTCGGTCGCCCGCTTCCGCAGAACCTTTGCCTCGTCGATCCTGGCGGCGAGACGATCGATGCGGGCCACGATCCGCCGCTGCTCCTCCAGCGGCGGCAGGGGGATTGTGTATCCGAGGACATGTGCTGGGCGGATCGCAGCATAATTCGTCGATCCACGTGATTTGACCTGATCACGAAACTCGGGGGTACGGCAGTAGTATCCGAGAAAATGCGGGTCTAGGCGGTCGGGTTGTGGTGTGAACAGGAAGTAGTGGCTACTGACAACCGCTCCGTCGAGTTCCGACGGTACGATGCCGAAACCACCCATTTTGGCATCGATCTCCGCAACGAGGAATTCATTCGTCCGACAGACTTGCTGCTGCTTGGTCTTGATCAGCGATCCTTCGATCTGATCACGCAGCACGATGCCCTGCGCGTGCAGTTGGACGCGACATCGCTTGTACTTAGAAAGGTCATCAATCTGGATGAACTCCTTTCGGTGGAAGACTACTTCACCGAGCGGAACCATTGGCCATCCGTTGCTGCTCATTTGCGGCCACCTTTCCGCTTGGTCGCCTTCCCCTTGGCTGCCGGTTGTGCAGGCGGCAGTGTGCGATGCTCGAGCGCAGCCTGGGTGCGTTCGAGTTCCGCAGCCAGCGTTTTCTCGTCTGGTAGCGTCATACGGTACTCGGCCGCCAGTACTTTGTCGGCCAGTCGGTCGAGCGTGTAATGAGCGACGGCCTGGTTATGCTGGGCACACAGGATCAGGCCCACTGGCGGATTCTCGCCAGGCCGGGTCCAGTGCTCGGCGGCGTAACCGAGATACAGCAACATTTGCCCGGCATCAGCGTGCGTGAACTTGCCAACCTTCAGGTCGATGACCACCAAACAGCGAAGCGCCCTGTGAAAGAAGACCAGATCGACCCGATACCATTCATCATCGATCCTCAGCCGCTTCTGCCGACCGACGAATGTGAAGTCACCCCCCAGCTCCAGCAGAAACGCTTCCAGCTGTTGAATTAGGGCTTCTTCGAGATCGGTTTCGGAGTATTCGTCCTTCAGGCCCAGGAATTCGAGGACAAGCGGGTCTTTGAGTTCTTCTTCGGGTGTGAGCAGATCACCATCCTGTGGAACGGCCCCTTTCTTGAGCATGGCCCCCTTGTTGCGGGAGGCAAGCGTCCGCTCATAAAACAGCGTGCTGATCTGGCGATCGAGTTGCCGGACACTCCAGCCGCCACGGAGGGCCTCGACTTCATAGAACCGCCGAGCCTCGGGCCCGTCAACTTTGAGCAGCCGGACGTAGTGCGACCACGGAAGCGGGAAACGGGTGGAGAGCTGGCCGAGGTCGGGTTTTCCGGACAGTGTCGGGAAAGTCTCTGCCGGAGAAGCGCCCGTTACTGGCTGGCCGGATTTTGCAGACGGTGCCTGCACATTCGGCCCGCTGAGAGGTTGGCTCGAATCGTCACTTTCTGATTGAGCCAATTTTGCAGACGGTGTCTGCAAAATGTCCTGATACGCGACGAAGAAGCTTCGCATCATATACAGGTTTCGCCAGGAGAAACCTCGACCGAACCGGGCGGTCAGATCGGATGCCAACCTCTTGATCAGCGTCGTTCCATACTCGGCCTGTTCCTCACCACCCTGTTCGCCTTCGACAATTTGGCGGCCGATCTCCCAGTAGGCGGCCGTCATGATGGCGTTGACGGCGCGAGCGGATGTGCGGCGGGATGACTCCAGCAGGTCGACAACGCCGGCCAGGACGTCGTCGTAGCAAGCAGCCATGGCCGGGAGGCTGGCCGGCGGAGGGGATTTCTTCCGGGCGG
Organism: Pirellulaceae bacterium; assembly: GCA_050485845.1. Lineage (GTDB taxonomy): Bacteria > Planctomycetota > Planctomycetia > Pirellulales > Pirellulaceae > JBJHCD01. Next base: position 5,394 of record JBJHCD010000168.1, read on the forward strand.
GTCGTTTCATGATCCGCCTCCGGCGAGTTCGGCCCTTATCTCTTCCATGATCTCGATGATGCGACGCTCCTTGGCAAGGATGTCTTCCACCAGTTGTTCCGGCGGGAGGTGCTCCAGTGCCTCGGCGCTGTTGGGGTTCTTGAGGTCCAAATTGCAAGAGACGAGAGTTCCCCGGTCGTCGTACTCGAGGACATCCACCGCCGCGACGCGCCAGGCATGGTCGTTTTCCTTCCGTCGCTTAAGCCGGAACCACTTGATGCACTCGGTGAACTCTTCGAACTGGAGGGGCTTTGTCTTGCTATAGTTCTTGCGACCTTCGGGGAGCGGAAGCTCGTAGAACCAGATCTCCTTGGTGGGGCCGGAGCGGTCGAAGAACAGCAGGTTGGTTGGGATCGGTGTATAGGGAGTGAACACGCCATTGGGTAGTCGCACAATCGTGTGCAAGTTGTACTCCTTCAGCAGTTCCTCCTTAATGCGGGCACATACGCCATCGCCAAACAGGGTCCCGTTGGGAACAACGATAGCCGCTCGCCCAAACTTCTCACTGCCACCACGGGGTTTTCGCAGACGCCGCATGATTAGCTGCAGAAACAACAGGGCCGTTTCACTGGTCTGCTTGTCGGCCGGAAAGTTGTTGCGGATGCCCGCTTCTTCCTCACCGCCGAAAGGAGGATTGGTGAGGATCACATCGACCTGATCTACCGGTCCCAGTTCCGTGATCTTCACCGCGAGGCTGTTACCGTACTCGATGGCCGGGGCGTTCAGCCCATGCAGCAGCAGGTTCATCTGGGAGAGCATGTACGGCAGCGGCTTGGCTTCGCCCCCCAGAATGCTCCTTTCCTGCAGCACCTTCCGATCTTGCACCGTCTGACACTGTTTTTCCAGGTGGGCGAAGGCCTCCGAGAGGAACCCCCCCGTCCCGCAAGCCGGGTCAAGAACGACTTCACCGACCCGCGGATCCGTCACGGCGACCATGAACTGGATCACCGGGCGGGGCGTGTAGAACTCGCCGGAGTCGCCGGCGGCATCCCGCATCTCTCGGAGCATCGACTCATACAGTCGGGCCAGCGTGTGGATTTCCTCAGTCGAGTCGAAGTGGATGCCATCGACGAGATTGATCACGTCCCGGAGCAGGTATCCGGAGATCATGCGGTTGATTACGCCGTCGAACACCGTGGCGATCACATCCCGCCGGCGGTCTCCGTTGGTCGATTGCAGACTGCGGAGGTAGGTCAGCAACCCCAGTCCCTTCTTGCCATCGGGCCGGATCGCTTCCTCCTGGTTCACGAAGGCGATCAATTCGTCGCCGGAGATACCATCTTTCTTTGCGGCCCAGTCGCGCCAGCGGTATGGCGGCTCGATGGCGGCCTTGTACTTCTTGCCGCCAATGGACGCTTCGGCCTCCCCCAGTTTCTCGCGGTCGTCGAGAAACTTGAGGAACATGATCCAGGTGAGCAAGGGGAGGCGATCAAGGTCTCCGTTCAGACCCTTGTCTTTCCGCATAATGTCGCGAGCGGATTTGATCAAACTTCCCAATTGCTGCGCCGTCGTCTTAGGGAGTTCAGCCTTCTTGGCTCGTTTCTTGGCCATCGTGGTAGTCAATCGTCATGAAAGGTATGTGAAAGCGGTGACCGTCAGGCAGCCGCGTACAACAGGGTCTGGAGCTGCATCACGGCCTGACGCAACTGTTCGACGCCGCCGAAGCGGGTCGCGATCTCAATCACATTGCCGTGACTGCTTATGGGTGGCACCTGCAGGACATCCGGAATGACGAACTGCGCCGTGCCATGTTCGGTGTACTTGTCGAGCAGTTCTTCAAGGATCTCGCGAGCCTCGGGGCCGTACTGTCCGAAAAAGTCCGGCTGCTCTGAACGGAGCCGCTGCGCCCGTTCACGTCGAGTACGGAGCGGAGCGTTAAACGCCAAGTGGCAGATTAGGTCGAGCGGATCGGCGTCGGGCTGATTGGCGGCTTCGGCCAAGTGGTCGAAGTCGATTCCCCGTTCCCCCAGCCGGTCAATGATGTCGCCACGGCGTTCAGGATTGGCCCATTCGCCGCGCAGTTCGGCTGCGTTGCGATAAAGTGTTCGGACTTTGTCCGCCGTATAGTCCGTGAACTGCACGACCCGCAATTGGTTGCCGTCAGGATCAAGCTCATAAACTAGCTGTGCGGCAATCTCCACCTGACCACCGTCGAAGTAGAACTTTTGCCGCCCGCCGGGCGGCTCATCGTCAGGAGGCAATTCGCTGCCGCCATCATCGTTGGTCGTTTCATCTTCCGGCGTAACGATCTCCTCATCGCCAGTCGGTTCGCCTTCCTTGTCGATCTCCTGTTCGGTCTCGATGGTCGGATCGCCGTCAAAGTCCGGATCGGCGAACAGCCGTGTGGCCGAGCCGGTGTAGTCGATAATGCTGAAGAAGAGCTTGCCATAGTCATCCCGGACTCGCGTGCCGCGCCCGATAATCTGCTTGAATTCGGTCATCGAGTTGATGGTCCGAACCAGGACGACATTTTTCACCGTCGGGGCGTCGACGCCGGTCGTCAGCAACTGCGATGTCGTGAGGATCACCGGGGATTGACGTTCCAGATCCTGAAAGTGACTAAGGTAACCCTTTCCGATATCCCCTTCGTCCGATGTGACGCGGCAGACATAGTCCGGATGTGTCTGAACCAGGTCGGCGTTGAGATTGTTCAGTTCTCGCCGCATTTCGTCGGCGTGTTCCTGATCAACGCAGAACACGATCGTCTTGGCGAAACGGTCAGTACGTCGCAGGTAGTCCGTTAGGTGCCGGGCCACGGCGTGCGTGCGGGCCCGCAGGGCAACCCGCTTCTCGAAGTCGTTCGTCTGATATTCCTCGTCCGGAATCTCGCGACCGAAGCGGTCCAGGTCACCCTGACTGGGCCGCCAACCGGCGGCGTCCCAAGTCGTGACGATCCGATGTACGCGGTATGGAGCGAGGAACCCGTCGTCGATCCCCTGCCGCAAGCTGTAGGTGTAGATCGGGTTGCCGAAATAGTTGTATGTATCGGCATTGTCCTGCCGCCGGGGTGTGGCGGTCATTCCCAACTGAATGGCCGGCTGGAAGTACTCGAGGATTTCCCGCCAGTGACTATCATCGCGGGCGCTCCCGCGATGGCATTCATCGACGACGATTAGGTCGAAGAAGTCGGGAGCATAGTCACGATACAGACCCGGTCGGTTGGCGTCGCGAGCGATCGCTTGGTAAGTCGAGAAATACAGTTCGCGACTCTGGATGGCTCGGCCGTTTTCGATCTTCCAGCGTGCGTCCCCAAACGGCGCGAAAGTCTTGTCCTTGGGGTCATCGACCAGGATAGTGCGATCCGCGAGGTAGAGGATTCGCGGTCGCCTGTGCTCCCCGGTGCGATTCCAGCGAGCGGACCACAGCTTCCAGCAGATTTGAAACGCGACCACGGTCTTTCCGGTGCCGGTCGCCATCGTCAGCAGCACGCGCGGGTCACCCCGCACGATCGCCTGAACCGCCCGGTTGACCGCAATCTCCTTATAGTACCGGGGGGACTGTCCGCTGAGGTGATACGCGGGATAGAGCACCTTG
>JBJHCD010000169.1:0-8952 GCA_050485845.1 Pirellulaceae bacterium
ATGGATTTCCGGTACGGTACGGGCACGATCCAAACCAGATTCCCTTCGACATCCCCGCCGGCTCCACCGAATCCCTCCAGACCTATGTCCGAATGGCTCGTCCACAGGCCGAATTGGACATTCGGATTGATCTACCGGAAGGGGAAACTCTCCGACAGCGCCTCGCCATTCACGAAGACTCGTCGGCCATCAGTTCCACTCGGCATTGGATCATGCAGCTTGGTGGGGACCTGGAGTTGGACCGAGTACTTCGGCGACGCCGGTCCCAGGTGTCCGAAGACATTTTCTCCACCGCGATCTCCGACTTCCGTTCGCTCCCTTCCGAGTGGTTTGGCTACGAGGGAGTTCAAACCATCTTGCTGATGACCAGCCAGGCGGCGCTGCTTGAACAACTCGACCAGCCCCAGCGGGAGGCGCTCCGACAATGGGTGCGGCTCGGCGGGAGATTGATCTATGTCGCCGGAAGCCAAGGGGCTCGCCTCCATGACGAGGGAGGCCCGCTGGCCGAACTCATCCCGGGGAACGTTACCGGGACGACCGAACAATCCGTCGCGGCCGGACTGGAGGCGTTTGCTCGAGCCGATCAGCCGCTGGGCCCCTTTGTGGCCAGTCTGCTGGAATCACCTCGGGGCCGAATCGAAGCCTTCATGGAAGGGCGAGCCCAAGCGAGTCAGCCGGCGATTGTCCGCGGAGCACATGGATTCGGCGAGGTGGTGTTTCTCGCCTTCGACCTGGACCAACCACCATTTCGCGGTTGGGCGGCCAGTGAGGAAATACTGCGCACCATCCTGCTGGGCAGTCCCCAAAGCCGGGAGGGGGCGATGCGGGAGGAGGCATCTCGCCGGGTCACCCACTTCGGCTACGATGAACTTGCCGGGCAGCTACGGAGCGCCCTGGATGCGTTTCCCGCCATCGAGGGAGAATCGGGTGTCCGGATGGTCTCCTTCTTCACGGTCGCGGCGATCCTGGCCTGCTATGTGGTCTGCGTCAGTGCGGGGGATTATTTCGTCCTGAGAAAGTTATTCGGCCGCATGGTCTGGACTTGGGTCACGTTTCCCGTCGTGGTGATCACCTTTTCCATTGCCCTGGTGATGGTAAGCGAGGCGGGACGCGGGGGAGCGGTCATTCGTTCCAATCAAGTCGACTTGGTGGATGTGGATCTAGTGGATGGAACCGTGCGAGGGACGAACTGGACTCATCTCTACAGCCCGGTCACTCGAGGACACGACTTCCAAGCAGAACCGGTCTGGACGGGACTCTCGTCCCGCCTGGGCGACGTGTCGCCCGAGTTCCGCGGGTTGATGGCCTGGCAGGGCTTGCCGGGATGGGGCTTGGGAGGCATGGACCAGACGGCCAACGAAACGCAGTTTCCTGTCACCTACGACCTCCGCTCCGATGCTCCTCCCTTGCCGCAAAAGCTGATCTCCGGTTTGCCGATCACGGCCGGTTCCACTCGGAGCCTGCTAACTCGCTGGTGGAGTTTTCCCGAATTGACTCAACCCGAAGCCTTGACGTCCGACCGAGATGGATTTCTGCATGGCGTGGTGGTCAATCCGTTCGATTTCCCTCTGGAAGACGCCCTCCTGGCCCATGATCGCTGGTCGTACCGCATCGACCGTCCGATCCAGCCCGGCGAGAGTCTGCTGGTGGATGGATTGCAGCGTCGCGACCTGGAGTGGCGACTGACTCGTCGCCGAGCGATGCATGGAAAAACCAGCTACACTTCGACCCCCTGGGAGATCGACAATCGCGAAGTCGAGCGGATCGTGGAAATGATGATGTTTCACGAAGCGGCCGGCGGTCGGGGCTACACGGACCTGAATCAGAAATATCAGGACTACATCGACCTGAGCGAACACTTGTTTCTGGGACGCGCGATTCTCGTGGGACGAGTTGCCCAACCCGGCATGGAACTCACCATGGGCGAGGAGTCCCTGACCGATCAAGCCGACCGCCGCTGGACCTGGTATCGCCTGATCCTACCCGTCGAATATTCCGCTACCATGGCAACCGAGAGATTCCTTCCATGATCAAGACGGTCGACCTGACCAAGAAGTACGGCGATATGTTCGCCATCGAGAGCATCGAACTGGAACTCGACGAAGGAGACCTGTTCGGGTTCATCGGTCCGAACGGTGCCGGCAAGACCACCACGATGCGGATCATTGCCACGCTGCTCAATCCCAGTTGGGGCGAGGCGTATGTCTGCGGTCATTCGATTTACACTCACCCCAAGGAGATTCGGCGGTTGGTCGGTTACATGCCGGACTTCTTCGGCGTGTATGACGACATGAAGGTGATTGAGTATCTCGAATTCTTCGCGGCCGCTTACCGGATTCGCGGCCCGAAACGCCGTCAGCGATGCGACGAAATGCTGGAGATCGTCGATCTCGACTTCAAGCGAGACGCGTATGCCAACACCCTGTCACGCGGCCAGACGCAGCGGCTGGGACTGGCACGCGTTCTGCTTCATGATCCCCAGGTCCTGCTGCTGGACGAACCGTTGAGCGGTCTCGATCCGCGAGCCCGAATCGAAATGCGGAACTTGCTCCGGCGATTGGGAGGCATGGGCAAGACCATCATCGTCTCCAGCCATATCCTTCCCGAACTGGCGGACATCTGCAACAAGATCGGCATCATCGATCGGGGCGTGATGGAAGTGAACGCCGAAGTCGCCGATGTCATGAAGCAGGTTCGTCAACGGACTCTGCTGAATATCGAGATCGCCGATGATCAAGAGCGGGCGGCGCGAGAACTTGAACAGCACGATCTGGTCGAGTCCGTGGAGTTACGGGATCGGCGGCTCGCGGTCACCTTGAAGGAGGACGTCACGGACTACAGCGATCTGGCCACGTTCCTGGTCACCTCCGGCCACAAACTTCAGTACTTCGGCGAGGAACTGGTGAACCTCGAAGCCGCCTTCATGGCCCTCACGAAGGGCATGGGGCAAAAGATCTAGAGGGTTACAGGGCTTACAGGCTGAGCCGAGTGAACTCGCGTACCCGATTTTCAATCGCCGGTTCCACGGGCAACCGCTCCATGCTGCTCGCCCCGTAAAAGCCGACAATCCCCTCGGTATTCTCCAGGATGTAACGCGCGTCCTCGGGCTCGGCGATCGGCCCCCCGTGGCACAAAACCAGAATCCCGGGGTTGATCGACTTGGCGGCGTCATGCATCGCTTGCACGCTTCGAGCAGATTCTTCAAGTGTGAGGGCCGTCCCGGCGCCGATGGAGCCCTTGGTCGTCAGTCCCATGTGCGGGATCAAGATGTCCGCTCCGGCGGCGGCCATGGCCGCCGCCTCATCGGGATTGAAGCAGTACGGAGTGGTCAGCAACCCGAGTTCATGGGCGAGTCGAATCAAGTCAATTTCACGCCCGAAGCCCATCCCGGTCTCCTCGAGATTCTGGCGAAACGTCCCGTCGATCAGCCCGACCGTGGGAAAGTTCTGCACCCCGGAAAAGCCGACTCGGTCGACTTCCCGCAAAAAGACCTTCATCAACCGGAAGGGGTCCGTTCCGCAGACACCAGCCAACACGGGTGTCCGGGAGACGACCGGCAGAACCTCTTGAGCCATTTCCATCACGATGGCATTGGCATCCCCATAGGGCATCATGCCGGCCAGCGATCCGCGACCGGCCATCCGAAAGCGACCGGAATTATAGATCACCAGCAGATCGATCCCTCCCGCTTCGGACATCTTGGCGCTGATGCCGGTGCCGGCGCCGCCGCCGATGATCGGTTGCCCGGAAGCAACCTTTTCCCGCAACCGCTGCAGAATGTCGTCTCGACGAAATAAACCCATCCGTTCATTTTCCTTGGTTGGAGGTGTCGGCTCGCGCTGCCATCAGCGCGATCAATCGCCGGGCCGCCAGCTCGGCAAACTCCGGATCGTTGATGTGCATGTCGTGCCGCGTGCAGGGGACCGCCCCGCAGTGCGTCGTAATCGCCTCAAAGAGACGCTCTCGCGATTCCGGATCGTCGAACGATTGTCCCGCTCGATCAATCGCCGAAACGCCTTGGGTCGGAAGCAGGATTTCCGCCGGACCGCGGGCAGCGGCCAGCTTGTGGCCGATTTCGGCGCCCAGCCGCGAGTTCTCCTCGGGGGTGGTCCGCATCAAGGTAACGGTCGGATTGTGCTGATGAAAGGTCCGCTGCCGAAAGCGTTCGGGAACGGAATCCCGAGTCCCGAAATTCACCATGTCCAAGGCCCCCACGGATACGACTTGGGGAACTCCTTCCCGAGCGGCGGCGGTCAGCCGGTCGGGGCCCGCGGAAAGGACGCCTCCCACCAGTTCGTCGGCCAACTCGGTCGTGGTGATATCCAGCACGCCCGCGATCAGCCCCTCCCGAATCAGGGACTCCATCGCGGCCCCGCCATTACCCGTCGCATGAAACACAATTACCTCATAGCCGGCTCGCTCGAGAATCGACCGAGCATGCTGGACGCAGGGAGTTGTCACTCCAAACATCGTCGCGGCCACCAGCGGACGGTCGGCAGGGGAGGGGGGAGGAGGGTGTTTCACCATTCCCGCCATCGCCGCGGCCGCCATCCCCAAAATCGGCCGGCTGATCCGGTTCAGCCCGGCAATGTCCGCGACGGAGTTGAGCATGAGGATATCCTTGTCGCCGACATAGGGACGGACGTTTCCCGAGGCGAGGGTGCTGACCATCAACTTGGGAACTCCCAACGGAAGTGCTCGCATCGCGGTCGTGCCGATCGTCGTTCCGGCCGAGCCTCCCAGTGCCAGCAGACCGTCGACTTGGCCCTCGGAAAAAAGCCGCCGCACAATCCGGGCCGCCCCCGTGGCGGCCGACTCCACGGCACGCCCCCGATCATTCCACTCGCGCATCTCCGAGAGCGAACTACCGGCCGCCTCGAAGATCAGTTCCCGCGTGACGTCTCCTAGAAAGGCGGGGGCCCCCTGGCATCCGGTGTCGATCACGCGAACCTCCACCCCCAGTTCCGTCAGGCGGTCCCGCAAGAATTCCGCCTCGGGCCCCTTGGTATCGAGCGTCGCCAGCAGACAAACCGCCATCACGTCTTCTCCCCGAGCAGAAAAGCAACCATCCGCCCCGCAATCAGGATCAGTATCGAGCCACGTCGCCGACCACTCGGTCAGGACGAACTCGGTCCAGAATCTCGCGAGCCTGCATGCTCATCATCCGCAAATCGCTGCCGATCGCGAGGAACTGCATCCCTTGGCGAGCCCGTTCGAGGGCCGATTCCGCGTCCATCGCATGGATCCCCGTGGGAGTGCCGACCTTCTTTCCCACTTCGATTTCCCGCTGGATCATCGCTTCATGCTCTTCCGCCGAGGGAAAGGTCCCATCGGGCGCCCGCATTTGGAATCGGAGGTCATTGGGACCGATGAAGATGGCGTCACAGCCCGGCAGCGAATAGATTTCCTCGGCATTCTCCACGCCCCGAGGACTCTCGGTCTGTAGAACGACCAGGATCTCATCGTTGGCTCGAGCGTAATAGTCCCCGGCGGACGCGTCGAAGTTCATCGCGTGCATGCCTCCCCCGACGCTCCGGTTTCCGACCGGAGGATACTTCGCGGCGGCAATCGCCGTTCGCCCCTGTTCGACCGTGTCGACCATCGGCACCACAATTCCCCAGGCACCCGCGTCAAGCACTCGCTTGATGTAATGGTGCGTCCCCTCGGGAACGCGAGCCAACGGCACGCAGCCCGCATCGGCAATCGCTCCAAAAATCGACGTGGCTTGAGACCAGTCAATCGCCGAATGCTCAATGTCCAGCGTCAGCCAGTCAAATCCCATCCGAGCCAGGACGCGAGTCGCGTAGAGGTCTCCCAGCGACAACCAACTCCCATAGGTCGGCTCGCCCGCTTGCAACTTCTGCTTGACTGGATTCTTCCGCATGTTTCACCACTCTCCCGTTAAAGCCCATTTGCCCATTGCGGACCGCATTCTAGCGAGAGGGAACCAGTGTTGCCAGTTGCGAAGCAGGTCGAGCGGCCAGTTGCAAAGCACATTGAGCGTCTAGCCAACCGACGTCCCGTCGGCAACATCCATGGCCCCAATTCCATGGCCCCAATTCGCCAACCATCGGCTCGCAGGCGTGCCACCGGCCAACCGAACAGACCGCGGGCTCGCCCGCGAGCCAATGTTCCTCGGGTACACCCCAGCACGCTTTCACCCCGACGAAAAACTTTTCCCATTCGGCACGCTCGGATGACGCCGGATGACAACGACTGGGATATACTAAAGGGTCGAGCAGCCACGACATCGGATCGTGGGCCGGCTCAAACCGCAGAGGAGGAGGGGACTCGATGAGACTGACACCCCAACCAACCCCATGGACCGGCGCGGCCGGCATCCGCTTCGGTTCCCGCGTTCGGCATGCCATGGAGACTCGGCTTCCAGCTCATGGCTCCATTCATGCCCCCGTTCGCGCTCCTGTTCGCGCTCCTATTCGAGCCAGTGGTCTGGCCACTTGCCACACCCTTTCGCGTACAGCGACTCCGAGTTCTCGAGGAACTCGACTTCCGGACCGTCGTTGGGGATGGGGTTGGGTGCTTGTATTCTTGTGGGCCCTCCTGGGCTCGACTTCCGCTTCGGCACAGAGCCGACACCCTTACGAGGCCGCACATCGACAAATGATGGATGAAGTAATTATAGGCGGAGGCATCACCGAGCCCCGAGTGGTCCAGGCAATGAGGGATACGAGGCGGCATGAGTTTGTCCCTGCGGCGCTTCGACACCAGGCCTACTTCGACATGGCCTTGCCGATCGGCGATCGTCAAACAATCTCCTCCCCCTACATCGTCGCCTTCATGACACAGGCGCTCGAGCTGAAACCGACCGACCGAGTCCTGGAGATCGGAACCGGAAGCGGATATCAGGCCGCGGTGCTCAGCCCCCTCGTGGCCGAAGTCTTCACGATCGAGATCGTGGAAAGTCTAGGGAGACGAGCGGAAGCGACCCTTCGGCGACTCGGCTACAACAACGTCTTCGTCAAGGTGGGAGATGGATTCCTCGGTTGGCCCGAGCATGCCCCGTTCGACAAAATCATCGTCACCTGCTCTCCCGAACAAGTCCCGGAACCGCTGGTCGGGCAACTGCGGGAGGGGGGGCTGATGGTGATTCCGGTCGGCGAGCGGTATCAGCAGGTGCTGTATATCAAGCGGAAAGAGGGGGGAGAGCTGGTCTCTCAAGCTCTGCAGCCGACCCTGTTTGTCCCCATGACGGGGGTGGCCGAGGATGAACGAGAGGTCCGCCCCGACCCGCGTAACCCCCGCGTGGTCAACGGAGACTTTGAACTCGAGCCCGAAACCACGTCTTTTATTCCGGGCTGGTACTATCAGCGGCAGGCGGAACGGGTTCGAGGCGACGCCCCACAGGGAGATCACTACGCCCGCTTCCAAAATGACACTCTGGGAAGGGGTTCGTACATCCTCCAGGGACTCCCGGTGGATGGTAGCTCGATCCGAAACTTGCGGATTCGCTGCTGGGCCCGATTGCGGAACGTACGCGATTCGGGAAAGCCGACCGAACATGCGACGATCGCGATCACCTTTTATGACGAAAATCGCCGCGATCTCGGTTTGCAAACCATTGGGCGACTGCGGGGAACACACGATTGGCGGCAGCTGAATAACACGGTCCGAGTCCCTCCGGCGGCAAAGGAAATGCTCCTTCGCGTGGGCCTCTTCGGCGCCACGGGAGAGCTACACATGGACGATATCCAGCTCGAGGCGATCCGGAACTAGCCACCCAGCCTCCGCAGGACAAAAATCTTACCCAAACTTCTTGAATTACGCGAAGTGGATTGTATGCTGGATTGACAGGGGTCATCTCAGTCAAGCTACGGAACTTTTCCGGAACGGGTAGGATCCACAGGTCTTTCGTTGGATAAGGGTAAAGTGAAGATGAATCGATCAATGAAGCGGCTGTCGGGGTTGGGGGTCGTCGCCGTGGTGACCATGGCCTTGGGAGTCCAGGAGGCAGCAGCAGGCTGGGGATCGCATGGAAGTCATGGCGGACGAAGTGGCTGGGGAAGCCACGGTAGTTCCGGCGGCAGCTGGGGAAGTTCTGGCGGGAGCTGGGGAAGCTCCGGCGGAAGCTGGGCCTCCCATGGCAGCGTGGGTGGAAGCGTCGGCCACGCGAGACATCACCGGATCGGCCCGATTCGCCGGTTGTTGAAGAGCCATCGTCACTACCACGGCAACTACTACATCGGCTGGGGATCCAGCGGTGGCAGCTGGGGATCCCACGGTAGCTCGGGTGGCAGCTCTGGCGGCAGCTGGGGTAGCTCTGGCGGCAGCTGGGGCAGCTCCCCTTCGATGTATGCTCCTTCCCATGACTCGGACTACATTCCCTCGGATGGAAATGGCGAACTCCCCGGTCCTGGCGGCGAAGCGGCCGCTCACCGAGGCGAGGCCTTGCTCTCGGTTCAGGTTCCCGAATCGGCTCAGATCTACGTGAATGGTCGTCCGACGACGAGCACGGGAAGCCACCGCCAGTACCTCTCCCGAGGTCTGGACCAAGGGATGAGCTACACCTACGAAGTTCGGGCGGAAGCGACGATCAACGGTCAGAAGGTCGAGCAGACAAAGACCGTGAAATTGCAGGCCGGAGACACCGCCGACCTCGCGTTCGACTTGGCCGCTCGTCCTGAGACTTCTCTCACCTTGCGAGTTCCCTCGGATGCTCGAGTGATTCTGGCCGGGAAGGAAACGAAGGGCACCGGTGAAGTTCGAGTATTCCGCACGACCTCACTGGAAGCGGGCGAGCAGTGGTCCGACTATGCGATCCGCGTGGTGGTGGATCGCGACGGCGAGACGCTGGTTCGCGAGGAGACGATTTCCCTCACGGCGGGCGAATCGCAAACCCTGGACGTGCAGTTCGATGCCCCGAAGATCGCTTCGGCTCGCTAGTTCCCCTTTGAATGTCGAGCAGACATAATCGACCGTCGCTCGAACCAGTTC
>JBJHCD010000170.1:0-8935 GCA_050485845.1 Pirellulaceae bacterium
TTCGTGCTCGCCTCCGGAGTCTTTGTATTCGGATTGATTTTTGTCGTCATCGCGGCTCGTTCCGGTCGGGACTACGCGACCGAGTAATTCATCGGTTATCATGCGGGAATGAAACTTTCCACGTGGAACCAGCGGCGTCAGAGCGAACAACTCTCTCCAGAGAAGCGGGAACAACGGCAAGTCGAGCGGTTCAACCAACTGCTGGCCAGGATATTGCCGTACAACTCGTTTTACGCGCGGAAATTGCAGGACTCCCCGTCCCAACTCGGGTCGCTCAGTGAACTCTCCTCGTTTCCAACCACGCGGAAACACGAATTGATGAGTGGGGGAGGTGGACCATGGGGAACCAACCTCACTTTCCCTCTTGATGAATACATCCGCTTCCACCGAACTTCTGGAACTCGCGGACATCCGCTGGCGGTACTGGACACGGCGGAGGATTGGCAATGGTGGCTGGACTGTTGGCAGTTCGTGCTCGACGCGGCCGACATTGGAGCGAACGACCGAGTTCTGATGGCCTTTTCGTTCGGACCATTCATCGGTTTTTGGAGTGCCCATGATGCCTGTGTCGCGAGGGGATCCCTGGTGATCCCCTCGGGAGGCATGACCTCTCTGGCCAGGCTGGACTTAATCCGCTCAACAGAAGCCACGTCACTTTTTTGCACGCCGAGCTATGCACTGCATATGGCCGAAGTGGCTGAACAGCATGGTAACTCGACCGAAACCATGGGAATTCGCCGGATTGTCGTGGCGGGTGAACCAGGTGGCTCGATGCCGGCAGTACGGCAGCGACTGGAGTCAGCCTGGAACGCCACGGTGATTGACCATGCGGGTGCATCGGAAATCGGGCCCTGGGGTTATGGCGACACCACGGGCTGCGGCCTCCATGTGAATGAGCAGGAATTTATTGCCGAATTCTTGCGGATCGGCCGAGATGAGCCTGCCGGCGAAGGAGAGTTGGCGGAGCTGGTGCTGACGAATCTGGGGCGAATTGGAAGCCCCGTGATTCGTTTTCGCACGGGGGATCTTGTTCGCCCGTTGAGGGAGACGAATCTTGAGAATCGCTTTGTGCTGCTGGAGGGAGGTGTTCTGGGCCGAGTGGACGATATGTTGATTGTCCGTGGCGTCAATGTTTTTCCATCGGCCATTGAACAGATCTTACGAGAGTTTCCTGAGATTGCCGAATTTCGTCTGACGGCTTCTCGACGCGGCGAGATGGATCAACTGGATGTGGAAATCGAAGACCAGCTCGAACAACCCGAACGCGTGGCCCAGCGCCTGCACGTACGGTTGGGATTACGCGTGGATGTAAAATGTGTCCCCTTGGGTTCACTTCCGCGATTTGAAGCCAAGGGAAAGCGTTTCATTGATCAACGTGGACTACCAGAAATGTAGCATCCTGTTTGCAACTGTTTCGTTACATCTGTTGCCAGTAAGAGGTCCTGTGACCGAGAGACATGAGGAAGGGATGGGTGGTACCCCAATGTTGAAGTTCAGTCCTCCGTTTGTGGAAGCATGCCGGAGACAAGTTCCAGCGCTTTCTCGGGAAATTGCCGGAGAGCCAGTCGCCTTTTTTGACGGACCCGCTGGAACTCAGGTTCCTAGTCGAGTGATTGACGCGATCGGCAAGTACTTGACCGATTGCAATGCGAATCATGGTGGGCTTTTCGCCACCAGTCAAGAAAGTGACGATGCCCTGTGGGAAGTTCATGGGGCGGTGGCGGATTTGCTCGGTGTTGATGATCCCGCCACGATTTCGTTCGGCCCCAACATGACGACGCTGAATTTTGGACTCTCTCGAGCCCTTTCGCGGACTTGGCGACCGGGTGACGAGGTGTTGGTAACGGAACTGGATCACGATGCGAATATCACTCCCTGGGTTCTGGCGGCTCGCGACGTCGGAGCCACGGTGAAAATGGTGAAGATTCGCAAGGAGGACTGTACGCTCGACCTGGATGATTTCCGAGCCGCCATCACCAATCGAACTCGATTGGTTGCCGTGGGATGTGCATCCAACTCGGTGGGAACCATCAACCCGGTTCGTGAAATCTGCCAGTGGGCGCGTGCCGTGGGGGCGATCACGGTCTTGGACGCTGTTCACTACGCACCTCATGCCTTGCTGGATGTGAAGAACTTGGGCTGCGATTTCCTCCTTTGCTCGGCCTACAAATTCTTCGGACCGCATATCGGTATTCAATGGGGGCGGAGGGAATTGCTGGAGGAGTTGCCCGCTTACAAATTACGGCCGGCGCCAAATCAATTGCCAGGTAAGTGGATGACCGGAACCCAGGTTCACGAGGGGATTGCCGGAGTGCGGGGGGCGATCGAGTACCTTGCCGATTTGGGTCGCGAGTTGTCGCGAGACGGCGAGATGGACCGGCGCCGAGCATTGACGTTGGCATTTCAGGCCATTCGTCAATATGAAAGCGAACTGACGTTACATCTTCTGGAGGGACTGCGGAAGCTGACTTCCTATCGGGTTTGGGGAATCTCCGATCCAGCTCGCATTCACGAACGTGTCTCGACGGTAGCCGTGACACATC
Source organism: Pirellulaceae bacterium (assembly GCA_050485845.1). Taxonomy (GTDB): domain Bacteria; phylum Planctomycetota; class Planctomycetia; order Pirellulales; family Pirellulaceae; genus JBJHCD01. The sequence continues at coordinate 2,544 of JBJHCD010000170.1, forward strand.
GCGACCGTAGTCCGGCCGAGTTGGCGGAGTACTTGGGACGTCGAGGGATCTTTGCCTGGCATGGGAACTACTACGCGCTCAGCCTCAGTGAAGCTCTGGGACGAGAACCCGAGGGAATGCTTCGGCTGGGGTTGGTTCACTACAACACGGTCCATGAAGTGGACCGCTTGCTTCAATTGCTGAAGGAGATGCCGACAGCGGATTGATCCGCGAGGTACTCAAACTCTCCCTGGGAAAGGCATAGACGGATCCGTGATTTTTCTTTGATTTTTTTTCTTGCTTCCAGCGAGTTATCTCGATAGGTTCACCCGATAGCCATTCTCACGGCATCTTCCCCCTTATCTGTCGGGTCTGGGGTGTGAAACGTGGACCTGATGAGGTAACCATTTGGAGGCGGCGATGAATTCCTCATCTTCCAGGCGTTTGGTGTTGGAGGTTCTCGAGTCGCGGCGATTACTGGATGCGGCATCGCTGATGTCGCTTTCTCTCGGCAATGCCGAAGCGGGGCCGGCAACTCACGGATCGAACTGGGAATCCGTGGTCGTATCGTTTGGCGAAGGGATCGCCAACACGCGAGGAGCGGCTGAACTGCTGGTTAGCCGAGCGGGCGGCGCGATGGGCCATGTTTATGAACATGCCCTTCAAGGCTTCTCTGCGCAACTCCCTCCCGCGGCTGCTCATGCCCTCGCTCGCCATCCGCTCGTCTCCGTCGTCGAACCCGACTTCACTCTGCACACTTTCAATCAGACGATTCCGACCGGCGTCCGACGCATCGGCGCTGATCTGAACCCGATCGGCGGAATAATGGGTAGCGATGAAGGAAAACAGATCGACGTCAACATCGCGATCATTGACACGGGCATTTCCCATCATCCTGACTTGAACGTGGTGGGAGGTCAACGATTCTATACGGTTACTTCGGGGCCTCCAGGTCAGCGAGGCTCGCGATCAGATGGCAATTACTTCGACGACAATGGTCACGGCACGCATGTGGCCGGCATAGCGGCAGCCATGGACAATGACACTGGCGTGGCTGGGGTCGCGCCTGGGGCTCCCCTCCATGCCGTGAAAGTTCTGGGAGCCAGCGGCGGCGGTCTTATGAGTGACATCATTGCGGGCGTCAATTGGGTCACGGCGCGAGCCGATGTGATCGAAGTAGCGAACATGAGTTTGGGCGGCGTGGGTTGGAGTGACGCACTTCATACCGCTATCCAGAACAGCGTCGCAGCCGGAATTGTCTATGTCGTCGCGGCGGGGAATGAGTGGCGCGACATTCACGGAGGTGATCGAACTTTCGGTACGGGGGACGACACAATTCCCGCCGCGTTTCCGGAAGTGGCGACCATTTCAGCTTTCGCCGATTCTGATGGACTTCCCGGGGGAGACGGACCGGCAACCAGTTTTGGGAGCGCGCATGGAGCAGATGACCAGTGGTGGGGCCCGAGCAACTTCAGCAACAGTGATGATCTCGAGGATAACGACGGTCGAAACCAGCATTTTTTCGAGCTGAACCCAGTGACCTCACCTGGTTTGGGAATCGATCTGGTGCTCCCAGGCGTGGATATCCTTTCCACGTGGCGCGATGGCGGTTACCGGACCTTGAGCGGCACCAGCATGGCCGCTCCGCATGCCGCCGGAATGGCCGCGCTCCATATCGCTGCTTATGGTCGCGCGACCAATGCCGAGGAGGTTTACGCAATACGTCAGGACTTGATTGACTGGGGCGTTCCGTGGGACGATCCCGATAAAGGCCTTGGCTGGAGTCCCGATCGCAACAAAGAGAATTTGGGGTGGGCGGGTGACTGGCCATTGCCCCAACAGCCACCTGTCGTCTCAATCGACGTTCCCCAGGATCAACAGGTGATTGAAGGAACTCAAGAGATCCACATTTCCGCCGAGGCCCTGGGTGATGGCAATTGGATCGCGTCGCTCACCCTGCATGTTGGCGACCAGCTACTTCACTCCTGGTCTTACAATGAACATCAGAGGGTTTCAGAAGTCTTCCATTGGAATACGACGGAACCGCTATACAGCGACGGAAACTACACGGTGACTGCCCTAGCCAGTGATTCGAAGGGGCTGGAACAGTCACACTCCATCACGGTGACGATCCAGAACAGCGACCCCCCGCCCGTCCAATCCATCCAAGTAGAGTTGTCCGGCACTGCCGTGGAAGTCAATCGGAATTTCTGGCGAGGAGTTGCCACCGTGGACGCTCAGGCGGCAGGAGCGCCGCTTGCGGGAGCGGTCGTCACGGCGCATTGGAGCAACGGATCCGTGGTCAGCGGCACGACGAACTCCAGCGGCTTGATTTCCTTTGAATCGGAGAACATTCGCCGAAATATTTCCAGTATCGACTTTCAGATTCTAGATATTGTGCTGGCAGGTTACGAATTCGACGGTTCAGCGGGCATTCAAATTTCCTCATCGGGAAGCACCACTCCGCTTGCCACAAGCGGCCTTCCATCGCTCGCCACCGATCCTTTCGACAACCACGAACAAGGAGAATCGGGCCTCAACCCCTCGGAGGTTGATTTTTACATGGCGACGCTGGCCTAGCTGCCTCGCTCTTTGCGGATAATCCGAACACCATGCGTTTGCTAGCTCGCGAGTGAGCCAATACGTTGCCCCTTCGGTGCTGTCAAGCATTTCTGAAACATACGCGGGAAAATGAGGCTGCTCCCATGAACGGGTAACCGTAGGGTACTCGCCGGTCAGCATTGGCGGGGAGTTGTTTTTCCTCCGGGGGAGCACTACCTTCGCGGAAGGGGCATCTTGTGGCAAGTGCGGAAGCTCCCTTGGCTGAGAGGATACGTCGGGGGGCGTGAAGTCTCTGGAGAGAGAATGACCGCCATGGCCGCACCCGCTCCATGGGCTCACCCGCCAGTCCCCCCTGCAAGTTGTCCGGAGATTCGAACGTGGCCGGCAAGATCCAGTACGAACGGCATTCTGATGACGTTTCCAAGAAGCTGCGGATTCTAACGGAAGCGTATCGCGCCGGGAATTACGACTTGGCAATGTCCTTGGCTGATTCCGTGAAGGAGACGCTGACCTTTGAACGGCAACGGCACGCGAACAATCGCGACTCGTCGCTGGGAGAAGGCCGGTTCACTCAAGTACGTGATCTACCCGCGCCCTGGGCCCAGTGGGCCGAAGGTTGGAACGAGTGCCTCCCTTTGTCATTCTTCGAAACCGTCGGGATCGCTCGGTCTCAGGAACCGGTCGACCTAAAAGTCAGCTTTCATGCTGACCGAGTCATCGACCCGCATCGTGAAGTTCGCGTTGTCTCGGTCGATGAAACAGGCTCCCTGCTTGAAATTCCGTCGCAGGTCCATGATGTCTCGCGTCAGGCTGAACGATGGGAATGCCGCGTCGATTTTCTCGCCGACGTGCCGATGCATGGCCAGTCGTCTTACTTGATCTTTGTCGGCAATCCCTATGCCGAGTTGCCACGATACGAAACCGATCTGCGGGCGTCGGGAGAGGGCTATGGCCTGGAAATCACGAACAATCACTACGTGGCCAAGCTCTCTAGCCAGATGGGGCAACTGGAGCGACTAACTTACAAACGGCAGCATGGTCTGGAACTGTATGCAGGTGGCAAGGGGCATGGCGAGCCGCCGATGATCGACTGGGCACATGACTACGTTGACGAGAATAACATGCAGAAGTTGCGGATGCGCAACTGGCCCAGGTGCCCCAACCACGAAGTTGTCCGAGGACCGATTTGTGTCCGAGTGCGACGCTGGGGGTTTCCGTATAGCCCGCTCCATCCGGTGCTCACTCCCGCTCGGATTCACACCGATCAAACGTACATCTTCTACGCCGGTGTTCCCTATTTCTTTAAGGAAGGAAGCATGGAGGCGATCCAGGACGTGCGGATCCATGCCATGCGCGACGACGAGTGGGTCTTTTCCGGCTACTCGTTCACGGATCTGGTCTGGTTCGACCGAGCGGGCAAGATGCACGCCGGACCCATTCCCGCGTCGCAAGCTCAGGATCTTTGGGGAGTCGGCTTTTACCATCGCGATAGCCGTGATGCGTTCGTCGCCTTGTGGCTGGAACACGAAGCCCGGAATTTCGATCGCATCGGGCACAATGGTTCGCCGACACTGCACTACGACGGGCATGGCCAATTATGGAGCCGCTATCCAGCCCGAGAAACGGATCTGAAGGCGGGCACCCGGTTTTGGCAACGGAACGTCTATTTGATGATGCCCTATCCTCGGGAAGCAGCCGAAGAGGAATACGAACGGTGGCGGCACCGATTCCTCCATCCGGTTGAAGTCCAGGTGGGGGACGTCACGGCAGGCCGGGCGGTCCCGTCCCCTGGTCGCCTCGACCGATTTGGTGAGACTCTAGAAACGGCGCCGCTCAAGCCGGCCATTTGGAAGGCCCTGGAGGAACTGCAGGACGAACAGTTCTACTCCGTGGATGCCAACATGGTCGCGTTGGGCCTGATTTACGACGTACGAGTTCGAAATGGGGTGGTCCATATCGTCATGACGATGCCACATCGTGGCCGGCCGGTATACGAGTTTTTCGTAACCCAAGGGGGAGGTCGTGTTCAGGAGGGAATCATGGAACGTTTGAAGCGGATCGAAGGAGTTCGCGACGTGGTGGTCGAGTTCACTTGGGAACCGGCTTGGAACGTCCATCGGATGACGACCTCCGGCTTGTCGAACTTCGGTTTGGCTTAAGCTTCAGGATTCACGAAGAAAACTCGCCTTTGAGCAGGAGAACTACCATGCCAAACTTAAGTCGGCTTGTTTACCAGATTGTCACAGCCTTCACGACTTGCGGTCTGATCGCTGGGCTCGTGCTGAGCTTTACCGCCGCGCAAGACGAGTCCATTCAGGAGCCACGAGCCAGATCGGCTACCGAGTTTTTTGTGGCTCCGGATGGCAATGACACTCAGGCAGGGACCCGCGACGAGCCATTCGCCACGCTTCACCGAGCACGGGACGCAGTGCGGGATGCGCGTGACGCGCGGCCCCAGGAGGGAGTCACCGTCACGATACGCGGCGGCCGGTATGAACTCGAGGAACCTCTCGACTTTTCCACTGCGGATTCCGGTGCGTCGTCCGACGCGCCCGTGACGTATCGCGCGGCTGAGGGCGAAGAAGTAGTGCTCAGCGGAGGCCGGACGATTTCGTCCTGGCAACCCGATCCGGATCGCCCCGGAGTGTGGAAGACTCGCGTCGCGGATCCTGCTGAAGAGAAAGGGGATACTTGGCGTTTTGAGCAGTTGTGGGTCAATCAGCAACGGGCGGTACGCGCTCGAACACCCAACCACTGGGAATTTCATCAACTTGCTGAAGATGTTGTCGAGCGGGAACTAGCCGATCAACCGGGTCGATACGAACATACGTTTTCCGTTAAGCCGGAGCATTTGGAACCGTTGGCGGATCTCAGTGAAGCCGAGTTACGGGATGTGCAAGTGTTGGTTTTTCACAAGTGGGACACGACTCGTGAATGGCTGCGGAACATTTCGCCCGAAGAAAACAGTTTCACCACGTTCGGGTCTGAAATGAAGCACTGGAATCGAATGACAAGTGATTGTCTCTACTTCTTCGAAAACTTCTTGGCTGCGCTCGATTCGCCGGGTGAGTGGTTTCTCGACCGGGACGGTTGGCTGTATTACTACCCCCGCGAAGGAGAGGACATGGCATCGGCCCAGGTCGTCGCGCCGCGGTTGGATCGGTTTGTGGCCGTGCAAGGAAACGAGGAGGAGCCTGGAGAGTGGGTAAAGCATTTGCGATTTGAAGGACTGACTTTCCGTCACGCCGAGTTTCGGATTCCGCCCGAGGGGCAACGGCCCCATCAGGCGGCGATGAGCGTTGACTCGGTCGCCGTGGAACTCAACGGGGCCCGTGATGTCCACTTTGATCGCTGTGCGGTGGAACATATTGGAACCACTGCTTTCTGGTTTCGGCGAGCGTGCCGGGATTGCCGCGTCGAGCGAACTCGCATGTTCGATCTGGGCATTACCGGGGTGCGAATCGGTGAACAAGGTTTGGTGCCCGAGCGGGTACGAACCGGCAGCATTGCCGTTCACAACTGCATTGTCCACAGCGGCGGACGCATCATGCCCTGTGCGGTCGGTATTTGGATAGGGCATAGTGCCGACAACACGATCACGCATTGCGACGTCGCCGACTTTTTCTACACGGCCGTTTCGGTCGGTTGGCGATGGGGGTATGACGAGAGCGGCGCGAAGCGAAATACCATCGAGTGGAATCGTCTGCATCACATCGGCTATCGGATCCTCAGCGACATGGGGGCCGTGTACACGCTCGGCCCCTCGGAAGGGACGAGTGTCAGTCACAATGTGATACACGACGTCTACGCCACGCGTTACGGCGGGTGGGGATTGTACCCTGACGAAGGGA
>JBJHCD010000171.1:0-8925 GCA_050485845.1 Pirellulaceae bacterium
ATCACTCTTCGGATCCGTCCTGTACTTTCGCAACCACTTGCGTCCAGGTGAGCCGTTTTCCACCTTGGCTAACTCGACGCTTCGCTCGTTCGATCTCCGAATCCGTCGGGGGCCTGCGGACGATACCAATGGTTTTTCCGCTGGGATCGATCAACTCGATCGGTCCTTCACTATCGCGGATTTGAGAGGCAATATCGTCAGCGACTGCTATTCGAGTCATGTACTTGCTCCGTGTCATGTACTTTCTCCCTCGGCTGCCTCCGCGCATTGTATCCTGCCCGAAATCGGTCGGCTATCCTGCCACGATACCAGCGGAATCTCGGCGAACCGTGAAATGCAGCAAAGCTCCGGTGTTGCGTTTTCCCGTGAGACCCCAATGACGTCTCCCGCCAGTCACAGTGCCGGTTGAAATCGAAACCGGCAGATGTCGACGGGGCGTTGGGATCATGCCATACTTTCTCTCCAAGAATGCAGGAGCGAGGTGACGCTTGAGGTGACGCTTGAGGTGACCTTTGAAGTGAGCGACGTCCTTCGCAGTGAACGATGGGCTGCATCCACTTGCAACTCTGGAGAGAACGCCATGGGAAAGAACGATCCTTCTCGGCCGACCAGGCCGCCCGATCCACGTCCCGCCTGCCCGGTGTGCGGTGGACCATTGCTCGAGATCCGAGCGAAGCTTCAATGTGCTCGCTGCCATACCATCTGTGAAACCTGCTGCGAAGGAGGCCGAGGATGAGGGACTTGTCGTGGACCTTCCCGGAAGAACGTTCTGATTCGGATTGGGGATTGGAGAGGACGAGGTAGCCTTCAACGATTCGAGAACGAGGAGTTGCCACGATGTTTACTGGAAAGAGTTTTTCCCGGGTTCCCGGTTTGGTTGTGATGTTGCTCGCATTCACGGGAGGTCCGGGCATTCTCGTTCGCGCCGACCCGGGGGAAGTTAAAGCGGCATCGGCGGGCGAGGAGTCTACGTCCACCGTTCGCGTGGCCGCCGTCCAGACGAAGCGGCGGATGGTCGATTGGCGAATCACGCGTCCCGATCAGGTGCTGGTGGCGGTGGAGACGAATCTGGATCAGCTGGAGACGATCGTGCGTGAAGCCGGGAATCGCGGATGCCGCGTGCTCGCCTTTCCCGAAGATACGCTTGGGCTACTGAATTGGTTGGGCGTCAACGAATCCCTGGCAGCCGAAGTTCTTCCCGCCGCGGTCACCAGCATGCTGGAGCGGTTGGGGCGAGTGGCCGCCGAGTACCAGATGTCGCTGGTCGTCTGCAGCGATGGGATCGAATCGGATGGGGCTATCTACAACACGGCCTTCCTGTTGGGGCCCGATGGAAAAGAGATCGGACGTTATCACAAGACCTGTCCGACATGGTCCGAGAGTGGCTCGCGGAGTCGCGGCACTTCGCTTCCGGTCTTCCCCACGGCGGACCTGGGGACCGTCGGCATGCTGATTTGCTACGACCTTGTCTTCCCCGAAACGGCCCGTGGGATGGCGCTTGCGGGAGCCGATGTGATTTTCTTTCCGACCATGGGGGGCGCGGCCGTGGGGGATGACGACATTGGAGAACAGGCGCTGCGAGTGCGGGCGGCTGAAAACCATGTTTACTTGGTGGTGGCTTTTCGAGGTTCTGGTTCGATGATTATTTCGCCGCGAGGCAAGATTATCGCTCGAGCCGAGGGGCCTGACGGTCTGGCGATCGCGGATATCGACCCTCAAGGGGGTCGTCGGGGTGGCGATGCGATGAACGTGCAGGAGGACATGCGGGCGCGCCTATTTCGCGAACGGAATCCGGCCGCTTTCGGCATTCTGACCGATCCCCATCCCCCGGTGCTCGACAAAATCCCGATCGACATCACACCCGAGGAAGCAGGACGAATTGCGGCTGCCGTCTTGACTCGAGGAGAAGAGGATTTCGCCGCCGCGGAAGCCCTTGCCCGGGCCGGGAAGAAGGGCGAGGCGATTGCCGCGTTCCGCCAGTTGCAGGTGGACTACCGAGGCAGTTGGATTGACCGAGTTGCCGCCGAGCGGCTAGCGACCTTGACGGGTGAGCCAACGGAATGAGCGATCCTTGTTAGGCCGTAAGCGTACACCAGCACCATGTGCGGCTACGTTAGGCCGAAGCACTAAAGCAATTTGGGCCCAAGCGACAACCTAACATTCCATCACACGCGGCTTGTTGACAACTTACAACAAGTCGCAGGCGAACCGCGAGGCATTCGTCGTGGGCTGACAAAAACATGTAGGACAGAAAAATATTTTTGTCCGACATTTTTTTGTCAGCAAAGAACGTCGGGTACGGCTAGGGTTCAGGCGTTGTTTGTTGTTCCGCGGAATGGAATTCGTGAGGAGCCGAGTGGGAATCGTCCGGGGAGGGGACGTTGTGTCGTCCACGATTCGCTCGGGACGGAGCTTTATGGCCGCCGTCGCCGGGCTCGAGAGGACCGTGGGGACGCCCCCGAGGCCGCGGCGGGTTCACCAACAAACTCGACTCCCCGGGCCAGCGAGATGGAATACTGCCTCGTGAATAACCCATCCTTCCCCGGTTCATAGATCTCCACGGATTCTCTTCCCGAACGTACTCCCTTCAGGGCAATACGTTGTTCGTTCATGGCCAACTCAGGTCGGAACCGAAACCCATCCGGGGGCGGTACTACTTGCTCTGGTTCAGCCGATACCTCACCGTCGGGCCCACGGCGATAGAGATAAAGAGTTCCTGGCCATTCCCGATAGGAAGGACTCAGCACGGCCAGCCATTGATCCGTCATGGCGACGCTCGTGCCAAACTGCCCGCCCCTTCGGACTTCCGGCGGATCGAGTCGCGGGAAGCGTGCCGGCCGAAAGTTTCCCCACCGATCTCGCCGAAAGAGAAGTACAGCCCCCGAGTGTTCCGCGTTCTCGACCGTGCTCAACGGGGCCCCCGCCACAATCCAGTGGTCGGCCACAGCTAATCCCGAGGCCATAAATTTGACCTCGGATCCCCGAGAGGGAATCAATTTCTGCACGGTTTCCACATCAAAAATCCCTTCAGGCGTGGAGGGAAACACGTAGATGGCACCCACGGAGTCTGTCGGATGCTCGTCATCTTCCAAGGGGGCTCCCACGACGAGATTTCGCAAGCTGAATTTTACCGTCGAACCGAAGTGACGTCCCAGGGCTTCACCCGGTTCTCCCGGGGCCACCAGTTTCTGAACCAGCTTCCATTCACTCTCCTCTTGCCGGAAGACATAGACGGCGCCATCGGTATCTTGCCGAGTTTGGCCCGCCATCTTCGCTCCAACAGCCACCAGCCCATCCCCAATCGCCACCGATCCACCAAATTGAGAATAGGGGTGGCGATCCGGAAACGTGATCGGCTGAACGGCATTCGGGTCGATCGGCCGACGAGGTGTCAGTGGATAGAGAGAAACTCCCCCCACAACACTGAGCGGTCCTCCCACGAGCAACGTCCGCTCGTCCATCGCCATTGCATAGCCGAAACCCTGCATCGGTGGTTTCATGGGACGCAACTGGCCCAGCGAATTCCAGCCTGCGGGGGTTCGTTGCAGCAAATGGACGCGTCCATGTCCTTGAGCCGCATTGTGTGCCCCAATCAGTAGAAAGTCTTGATGCAGCAACAACTCGGCGCCGAAATCGACCAGTTGAGCTCTTACGGCAAATGCGCCGTGGTGCAAAATGGCCAGCCCCATGGCGACCCGGCAGAGAAACTGCGCTCCCCAACGTCGCGGTGGCCTGTTGCCTAATGCCTGGGTGCCCAATGCCTGGAAAAACATTTTGCCCTGCCTCCTCGGAACTTCGGAATCACACTCGCCGTTTCCCGGTCGCCCCACCCTTTGACTTTCCACTGCTTGGTTCGAGGTGGAAGTTGGCTGGGGAGTACGAATAGGTCGTGCCTTGTCACTCGGTTATTTCGCTGGTTTGTTGATTCAACGCGGACTGCATCGATAGCCGAGTTACCGTGAATAGGAGAAGTGCCGCAAAGACGATCTTCCCGAGATCCAGTAGCACTCGGGCCACCGCCTGGATGCTCCAGAATCCATCCAGTGGTACTTCCAGCATGGCATGGCGAATGAGGATCCACCCGTAGGTGACGGTCAATACCACCAAACCGATACTCTCCAGGACCAGAGTTACCCCCGCCCAACCGATGGCGAGCCACCAACTCCAGCCCTGGCTCCGCAGCAAACCGGCGGAGGCGACCAACATGATGAGCGCCAACGGAATGGTCAGCCAGCGGTGGGCGAAATCGGCCTGAAGGATCCACCACCCCAGCCCCTCACCCGCGATGATCTGCGAACCGAGTTCCGCTTCCACGGCGGGGGGCAAGGGGACGACAAAGCGTGTTCCGAGCAAGTGCCATATCGCGAACAAGAGGCCAATCCATCCGAGGACCTTGATGGCGAGCGGCGGGGAACGGGATTCCGACATGACTTTAGCCCTTTCATGGACCGAGGCAGACAACTTGTCCCGACTCCAGCGAAACGAATACCTTCCCTCCCGCGATCGCCAATCCGTCAAATACCGGTCTCCCATCCAGCTTCACCTCGTGCTGGACCTTCCCTTTTTTTCGGTCGTGCAGCGTCAAGAACCCTTGTTGGGAATCATGGCGGTCCGCACCAGCCACGACCAGCCATTTGGTTGTCATTGCCAGCGCGTGAACTTGACCGGTCCCGGGCAGTTTTCGAGTCCATTTGGGAGAGGTGGAAAACAGATGAAACGAACCATGGGCCTGAACCGCAATCCCATTCTCGTGAACGAATGCGATCCGAAGTTGTCGAGCTTCCGTCCAAGGCCGGAGGTCGGTTTGCCAGTCCAGCTCACCGGTTTCACCGTGCAGACAGGCTAAGTGGTGCTGGAAACTGCCGTCGGAACTTCGCTTGGACGACAGACAAATCACCTGATCCGCCGTGGCGACCGTGCCGTGAAGACCCGCATCGAGAAACTCCCATTGCAGCTCGCCCTCGTGCAAGCAGACAATGCCGTTGTCGAGTTCCACGATCGGACGATCTTCGTCGCTCTTTCCGTTTTCCACGCACTCTTGTCGTGCTTGTCGCAACAGCTTCGTCACTTCTCCGGCAACATGAAATTGAAATTCCCAGATGGATTCCCCCGTGACGGCATCCAGCTCCATCACCCCCTGTTCCGTGGCCAGCCAGAGGCGTTCGGGGGAAGCGACCAGACGCGGATTCGTTTCCCCATCACCCGTTACGAACGGCCCCGTCCAGGGACGCTTCCACAACAACAATCCGTTGTACGAATCCCGAGCGACAAGCCACTGCGACCTCTTGGGCAACTTCGCCTGACCGAGATTTTCGGAGACGTTCTGCGTGACGTAAAAATTGCGACCGCCGGACGTAACCAAACTCTGAGTGCTCGATTTCCGTCCCGCCTTGGCAAACAGTGGACCATGCACCCATTGAACTCCAGTCGAAACATGAAGCCGGATCTCCTGGCAATCATTTGAATCTCGCCTTTCGTCTTCCAGATCGACAAAGTCGGACGCTCCATCACCACCGCGGAGAGCCCAGATCGTTCATCGAGGACCGTATTCCACCGCCGTTCAGCCAAGCTTCCACCGAGCTTGGCGGAGGACGGCCAGCGAACTCCCCTGTAGCAACTCGTACCAAATGGTCAGTAACGTCCCGTCGGCAAGTTCCACCGTGCTCGGATACCCCAGATCACCGGAGTGGCCATCGGTCGATAGCAAGATCGGCTCGCTCCAGGTCTCCCCCTGGTCCTCGCTGATTCGGACCTGATTTCCGAGCGGGTTTCGGCGGTGCCCATAACTCATCAGCAGCCGGCCATCTCGCAACCGAAGCAGGTGGGACGGCAAGCCCCAAACCCCGATCGAGCGAAGAGGAGTCCAGGTTTCACCACCATTGTGCGATTCGCACTGCAGCGTTTCCCGTTCATGGTTCTGATTGTGATTTCTCACATGAACCACAATCCGACCATCTTCAGACTCAACGGCGTGAAGTTCGTGGTAGTTCTCGGCCTGGTCGCCATCTCGAGTTGGAATGTCGGACAGCCACTCCCAGGACTCGCCGTCATTCGAGGAGTGGCAGACGCCAACTCGACGCTCACCCGTAAAGAGTTCCTTGCCGGCGTAAAGCTGCCTCCCGTCGGCCAGCTGAATGGGACCGTGGGGACTATTGACGATGGAGGAATATCGCTCCGACCAGGTCACCCCGCCGTCGGTTGAGCGGAGCATCCACTGCCCCAATTCTCGCTCCCGAGCTTCCGCCGGTATCCGCCGATGGGCGGCTTGCCAACGTTCCAACCTTTCGGCCGACCAATCGCCGTTCGATTCCGCTCGCTCCAAGATGGGAACGTACGCCAGTGAGCTGAAGGTGGTGACCAGCAACGTCCCCTTGTCCGTCTCCAGGATTCCAGCATCACGATCGTCGATGCCACTGTCCAGTAAAACTCGCGGCCACGTCCAGGTCTCCCCTTCATCTCGCGAGACCATGGAGACCAGCTGTCCAAAGGGACAGACATGAGCTTCTCTCCCGCCGGACCAGACCAACCGTAGCTCGCCGTTCTTGCGGCGCGTCACCGTTGACCAACCATGGTAGTACCGATCTTGAGGCGAGATGACGCGAGTTTCCAGGAGTTCGTGTCGCGGTGGGGCGGCATGGGCCAGGCGGAAGGGGGTGCCACTGAGAGCCACTCCCGCCGAAACGGCCGCCGCCGACCGCTGCAAAAAACTTCGCCGGTCCATGAAATCCTCCGGCACGTTGGCTTCCATCATGTTCAATTCCTTTTCTTCAGTGGGACGTTCTCGGGTGAGCCTACAACGAGGGGGTGCCGATTTCAACAAAAAGGGACAAAGACGGACAATTTCGGATATCGCGGCGGGCCGGACGTGGGAGCCAAGAGTCCACTATCTCGGGTGGCGAGCTACCGGCGGATTGACTCGAGTTCCCCCGAACGATTCGAGTTTCTGGATCGCTGGGACCATTGGGCAAACGGGCCGTCAACTGGTAAGATGGGAGGATCAGTTGCTCGAATCTCCCGGCATGGCCCAGTGGCGGATTGCCCGCTGGCCATGGGGAGTTAGGGGGTGTTTTGATTCCCCCCGGCGTCCCCTTGCGGATGACTCGGCTCTGGTTCCCGCCCCCAGGGAGCGGCAGGTTGAAACGCTGGCCGTCCTTCCTTCCCCAAAAACCCAATTCGAGAGATTTGCCTTGATCTCCATGATGCTGCAACCGTCCACCCGGTATTTCCGACATCGCATCGCAACGAGTTCTTTCTGTCACCCGCGACATACCCCAAGGGTTGTTGGAGGGGTGTTGGTCGTTCTGATTGGAATCCTGACTGGGCCGGTTCGGGCCGAGGAGGAGGAGAAGCGGACGCCGATCGATTTTCAGCGGCAGATTCAACCGATCCTGGCGGATAACTGTGCTCACTGCCATGGCCGTGACGAGGCGACTCGACATGGTGGCCTGCGACTGGATGTCCGCGAATTGGCTCTGGAGGGAGGGGATTCGGGAGAAGCGGCGATCGTCCCTGGGGATCCCGAGGCGAGTCTGCTGATCCAGCGGGTGATGTCCGAGGAAGATTGGGAGGTGATGCCTCCGGCCGACGAGAATCATCCCCTGAATCCGGCCCAAAAGGAGTTGTTGGCGGAGTGGATTCGGCAGGGGGCGCCTTATGCCGAGCACTGGGCCTTCGAGGCTCCCAGAAAAGTGGAACTTCCACTGGAGGGTCCCGACCATCCGGTCGATGCCCTCGTCACCGCTCGACTCAAGACCAGGAGTCTCTCCCTGTCACCGCGAGCGGACTCCAGCACGTTGGCTCGCCGCCTGTATCTCGACTTGATCGGACTTCCTCCATCGCCGGAAGAAGTGAAAGCCTTTGAGCAGGATGGATTGGAAGCGACCGTGGACCGACTCTTGGCCAGTGAACGATACGGTGAGAAATGGGCGATGTACTGGCTGGACGCGGCACGTTACTCCGACACCAACGGCTATGAAAAAGATATGCCCCGTGACCAGTGGATCTGGCGGGATTGGGTGATCCGAGCGTTGAATGAGGACATGCCTTACGACCGGTTCGTGATCGAGCAGATTGCGGGAGATTTGCTGCCCGATGCCGGTCAGGAACAGATGGTGGCGACCGGCTTCTTGCGAAACAGCATGCTGAACGAGGAGGGGGCCATCATCCCGGAAGAGTTCCGAATGTTCGAAATGTTTGACCGGATGGACTGCGTCGGCAAGGCGGTGTTGGGACTCTCCCTGCAATGTGCCCAATGCCACTCACACAAGTTCGACCCGGTGTCGCACGACGAGTATTTCGGACTATTCGCGTTCCTCAACAACTCCTATGAGGCCCAGTCGTGGGTCTATACCGATGACCAGCAGCAACAGGTGAGTGAAGTCCACAAGTCGGTCCGCGAGGTGGAGGAGCGATTGCGGTCGGAGGTTTCGGACTGGGAAGAGCGATTTGCCTCCTGGGTCGAGAACCTGCGCCGGCAGCAGATCGAATGGACGATGCTCGACGCGGTCGAGTTGGGGAGTGTCAGCGGATTGACACATCCGGTGCAGCTCGAGGATCGTTCCTTGCTGATGCGGGGGCATGTCAGCGGCGACATTTTCATGGTGGCAAGTCCGGAAATGGAAGGGGTCACGGGATTGCGGCTGGAAGCGCTGAATCATGGCGACATGCCTCACCGGGGCCCAGGCCGGAGCAGCACCGGGACCTTTGGCGTCTCGGCCCTGGAAGTTCACATTCAGAAGCCGGACAGCGACCAGTGGGAGAAGCTGGAACTGACGGAACCGACGGCCGACTTTTCTCAACCGGACGTTCAAGACGACGACGGCAAGCGGGCGACCGGTCCGGTGAAGTACATCCTGGATGGAAAAGGAGAGACTACTTGGCGGGTGGATCGAGGAATCGGGCGGAGGAATCAACCCTCCGTGGCGG
>JBJHCD010000172.1:0-8910 GCA_050485845.1 Pirellulaceae bacterium
GCACGGGAAAGTACGAAACGTTTCCGATCATGCGGGAGGCATTGGCACGAAGCGGCACGGAGTGCGTGACGGTGGCGGTGCGCCGCGAGCGGCTCTACGACGGCGAGGGCCAGAACATCCTCGACTATGTCGACCCGCGACGATACACGCTGCTCCCCAACACCGCTGGGTGCTATACGGCTCGAGACGCCGTCCGCACGGCGCGGCTGGGACGCGAAATCCTGCTCGACCTGGAAAACCCCGGTGCCAATTGGGTGAAGCTCGAAGTCCTCGGGGATGCCAAGACCTTGCTGCCCGACCCAGTGGCGACCGTGGAAGCGACTGAGCAACTGGTCAGCGATGGGTTTCAGGTGCTCTGCTACACCAGCGATGACCCCATCGTCGCTCGGCGACTGAAAGCCGTGGGGGCGACCGCCGTGATGCCGGCCGGCAGCCCCATCGGCTCGGGGCAGGGAATCCTTAACCCCAACAACTTGAGGATCTGCCTCGAGTACTTAAAGGACGGGGATCCCGATTATCCGGTCATTGTGGACGCGGGAGTCGGAACGGCCAGCGACGTGGCCGTGGCGATGGAGTTGGGAGTGGATGGGGTGCTACTGAACACGGCCATCGCGCATGCTCGTGATCCGCTGGCGATGGCCGACGCGATGCGACTAGCGACCAACGCCGGGCGTCTGGCGTTTCGAGCCGGGCGAATTCCACGGCGACTCTATGCCACCGCCAGCAGTCCCGAAGAGGGGGTCATCTCGTCAAGGCCCTCGCAAGGCGAATAATCGGCCCTAAATCCTGGCCCCATGGCGAAAATGCTTGACTTTCGAATCGCCCGTCCGTTACACTCCATCGGTTATCCGAAATCGAGTCGAGGGGGTGCGAACCGATTCGGGTGATCCTCGCTTTTCTCTTCTTCATTTCAGTTTGTTCGCTGACCTTTCGGAGGGTGTCGTCATGGGCAGTCGTCGGTCCCGTTCCGCGTTTACGCTGGTTGAGTTGCTGGTGGTGATCGCCATCATCGGCGTTCTGGTTTCCTTGCTCCTTCCCGCCGTTCAAGCCGCGCGCGAGGCCGCTCGGCGAATCCAATGCAGCAACAATCTGAAACAAATCGGATTGTCGATCCACAACTACCACGACACCTTCAACTGGCTACCACCAGGGGCCGTGTTCCACGGAGGTGACGCGATCGCCCCAAATAATCAACCCGTCAATCACCGGGGTTCGATGCACATTCGGCTGCTCCCTTTTGTTGAGCAACAGCCCTTGTTTGACATGTTCAATTTCAGCACCGGGACGGATGGTCAGATGCTTCCCAATGGACGGTGGCTGCGTGGTGAGCTGGTGCCGACATTCGTCTGCCCGTCGGATGGTCGTAATCGGCGGTTGAATCAGAATGTCGATGGAGCACAGCCCTCGAATTACCACGCCAGCATGGGGCCGTCGAGCGCCATTTCGAACAGTCCTAGCTGCGACTGTCCCTTGTTTCCCACGTTTCAGTCGTTTTCTCGGCCGAACACCGGGGCGGGGGCGCCCGCGGGGCCGTTCACTCGGAATGGCTGGACCTATCAGGGCCGCTTCACCGACGTGGAGGATGGTCTCTCCAACACCATCTTTGTCGGGGAAGTCCGAGCACACTGCTCGGGACACGTCAACGTCGGCTGGAGTCACTCGAACAAGTGGGGAATCTTCACCCAAGTGCCGATCAACTTTGACACCTGCCGCCCGTTGGCCGAAGCACAATCACTCGGCATGAACGGATGCAACGCGACATGCAACTGGAATGCCGAAGTCGGCTTTAAGTCGCAACACCCTGGTGGCGCCCAGTTCGCCCTGGGAGATGGTTCGGTCCGGTTCTTGCCGGAAACGATCGACATGTGGACCTACCAGTTCCTGGGTGACAAGGCGGATGGCCAAGTCTTCACGATGCCGTAGTCCGCTTTGACGTGGTGGGCGAATAGCAATGGCCCCGAGGCTCCCCTCTTTTTGGACGGGAGCCTCGAGGCATAGGGAAAACTGGTTGGCATTCAGGAGCAATGGGCCGAAATGAACGCAGCGAATCGATTTATTGGGAATGAGTGGCGGGCTCGTTGGCTGGTGGTGGCTCTGGTGTTGGCCACCACGATGGGTTGCGGTAAAGGGAGGGAGTCCGGAACCGTCACGATTAACGGAACCGTCGTGCTGGATGGGAAGCCTCTCGATGGAGCCGCCGTGGCCTTTATTGGACGGGGCGGGGCAAAATTGGCCAGCGCCCACACGGACCGTTCCGGCAAATTCACGCTCAACGCGGCCGTCGGCTCCAACCAAGTCACCGTCGCCAAAGGGGAACCCGGGCCCCCTCCGGCCGAGTTGACCGAGGAAGACATGCTGATGCCGACCGAGGAGGTCCTCAAGAGCCTTCCCCCTCCCGCCAAACCTCTCGTGCCGGCTCGTTATGCCGATCCCAAGACTTCAGGGATCGTCATTGAGGTGGTCGAGGGAATGGAGAGCGTGGAACTTTCGCTGACTTCGTCCTGATCACGACTTCCCAGGGGCTTGCAGGGGAGCGACTTCTTCCCGACGACTGGCTTCAGGCTTGACCGCCGAGCGGGACTGTTCCGTTCGGCGGTTTTTGACTACTCGTTCCGGTCCCCGGCGGATCGAGGTTCATGGGACAGGGTCCCGGTAGGAATCGACCTGCACGGTGCAGTCGGGCAGGGAGTCCAGGAACTTCTGGCCGTAGGTCTTGTTGCGTATGCGAGGGTCAAGGACGACGACAATCCCATGGTCGTGCTGCGACCGGATCAGTCGTCCGAAGCCTTGACGGAATTTAATGATCGCCTCGGGAAGCTGATAATCGCGAAGCGGGTTTCCCCCCGCTTCGCGAATCGCTTCCAGCTTCGCCTGCAGCAGCGGCTGATCGGGAACGCTGAAGGGGAGCTTGGTGATGATGACATTCTGCAGCGCGTCTCCGGGAACATCGACACCCTGCCAGAAACTGTCCGTCCCGAATAGAACACTACGCGGATTGGCCTGAAAGTCGATCACCATCTGGGATCGAGAACTCGCTTCCGCTTGGCTGATCAGAGCCAGGTTGCGGGCAGCGAGCCAGGGAGTCAGTTGACGGGCCACGTTCTTCAGCATTTCATAGCTGGTAAACAGCACGAAAGCTCGACCGTCCGTCCGGGCCACATAGCGGCGAATCATCTCGGCGCAACTCCGCTCGTATTCCCCTCGCTCCAGCGACGGATCGGGCATTCCCTCAATCAGAATCAGCCGTGCTTGGCGGCGGTAGTCGAAAGGGCTACCGAGCCGCAGGGTTTGAGATTGAGTCAGCCCGATTCGCCTGCGGAAGAACTCGAATCCGTCATCTTTTCCCACGGCCAGCGTGGCGCTGGTCAAAATGACGCTGCGGGTCTTCTGGAAGAGTTGTTCTCGCAATTGACCGCCGACATCGATGGGAGCGGCTCCCAGCTTAACGCGCGGGAGACCGCGGCGAGTCGCCGAAAGCTCGACCCAATAAGCGGAATCCGCGTAGATCTGATCGTTCCAGGCCTGCAGTTCCGCCGCGAGCGATTCGAGACGCTGAACGGCGGACAGCAGATCCTGTCGCTCCCCATCATCTTCCAACCCCTCGGCTCGAGCGGACACAATGCGGGCCAGTTGCCGAAGCTCGGGGCTGAGCCGATTTTCCAGGAATCGGGCCTCCCGGACTCGGTAGGGGCCCACGCGGTCTCCCGCCTGCTCCCGAGCATCGTGAAACAAGTCATCGGCCAGGAAACGACACCGCTCGGTCTGCTCCTGTCCCTCGAGTGACCGGTATTGAACAAGGAGCCCCTTTTGTGTTTGGTCGTTGTACAACTTCTGAAGGATGAAGTTGACTTGCCCCGAAGTGACCGAGAGCCCCATGTGATCGGCGGCCACGCTTTCCAGCGTGTGGGCCTCGTCCAATATCGCCACGTCATAAGGGGGGAGAATGCTGACGCCCGCCTGTCGCAGGGCGAGGTCACTGAAGAACAGGGCGTGATTGACGACCAGAATTTGGGCATGGTGGACTCGTCGTCGAGCCCGATAGTAGAAACATTCGCCATGGGTGGGACACTTTTTCCCCAGGCAATTGTTCGTGTCGCTGGCCACCTCGTCCCACACGGAAGCTCGAGGGCGAACCGGCAGGTCGCTGAGCGACCCGTCGCTGGTTCGCTTGGACCAGGCCGCCAGCTCCTGGATCTGCTGCAACTCCTGCTCGTCCTGAAACAGTAGGTTGGCTCGCTGATGGGCATTGGCGAGTCGCCGCAGGCTGACGTAGTTGGCTCGTCCCTTGACCAGAACCGAAGTAAATTCCCGCGGAATGACGCTGTTCAGCAGGGGAAGGTCCTTGTGCAGCAGCTGTTCCTGGAGGCTGATGGTGTGCGTGGAGACCACCACGCGTCGCCGCCTTCCCGCTTCACCCGAGTCCGACTCGGCCTCTTCCACCTCCTCTTCGGAGCTGGTTGCCGCCAGGATGGAGGGGACGAGATAGGCAAAGCTCTTGCCAACGCCCGTACCGGCCTCGACCGTGAGGTGCTGACCTTGAGCAATCGCCTCGGCAACCGCTTCGGCCATCCGGAGTTGCTCGGGACGTTCTTCGTAATGGGTGAGGCGAGCGGCGATGCGCCCCTCGGAACCCAGGATATCGGAGGTGGTGAGCATGTGTGGATACCGCTTGGTTGACCCTTGCCGACGCTCTGCTTAGAGTAGAGCTTTGCCCTTATGGTGAGGGCAATGTCGCTCGCGGGAATTCCGGTCGGCGGGCCGGAATCTTTGGCCCGCTATCTCTTGCCGTCAGTCTCGTGGCCTATGCTTGCCAAGCGTGTGATTCCCTGTCTGGACGTGGATAGTGGTCGAGTTGTGAAGGGGACGAACTTCCTCAATTTACGAGATGCCGGGGACCCGGTGGAAGTCGCCGCCCGTTATGAGGCCGAGGGAGCGGACGAGCTGGTCTTTTTAGACATCACGGCCAGTCATGAAGGGCGTGAGATTATGATGGACGTCGTTCGTCGCACCGCGGAACAGGTCTTCATGCCCCTGACAGTGGGGGGAGGAATCCGCTCGCTGGACGACATCCGCGCACTGCTACAGGCTGGTTGTGACAAGGTTTCGATCAATTCGGCCGCCTGCCGCGACCCGGAATTTGTTCGGCAAGCGGCGCGGCGGTTTGGACGTCAGTGTATTGTAGTAAACATCGACCCGAAACGGGTGAAGGATCCCGAGGGGCAGGAAACGTGGGAAGTCCATATTAACGGCGGGCGGATCCCCACGGGTCTGGAGGCCGTTCACTGGGCTCGGCAAGTGGAAGAGTTGGGAGCGGGAGAGATCGTCCTGACCAGCATGGATTGCGACGGGACGAAGGATGGGTACGACCTGGAAATCACCGCCGCGGTAAGTCAGCAGGTCGGGATTCCAGTGGTCGCCAGTGGTGGAGCGGGATCACCCGATCATTTGGCCGATGCGATTTTGCTGGGGCATGCCGACGCGGCCTTGGCTGCCAGCATTTTCCACTTTGGCGAGTATTCGATTCGAGAAACCAAGGAAGTGATGGCGGCTCGGGGAATCCCCGTGCGATTGTAGGGCTGGGCCATGAGTGGATGTTGGATGGTGGGAGTCGGAACAGGAGCAGGAGGAGCGAGGTAGCCATGTCAGATGATCAAGTAGTGACGCAGGACGAATTAGCCGAACGGTTTCTCAAGAAGCGGACCGAACTGGAGGTCGACAAATATTTCCGGGCCCTGGTGAAGCTGGAAGGGAGCGACCTTCACATGAAGGTGGGACGCCCTCCGATCATCCGCGTCAACGGCCAGCTGCGTCCCTTGAATCGCGGGCCGGTCGACGCGGAGGAGATGGTGAAACTGCTCTTTCCGTTGATGAACAAGAAGTCGCGGGCCATCTTCGATGAGGACGGGGGAGCGGACTTTGCCCATGTGGTGGACGTGGATGGGACCGAGTGGCGATTCCGGGTCAATATGTTGCAGCAAATGGGCCAAGTCGGCCTGGTCGCTCGGCGGATCAACAACTGGATTCCGGACTTCGAAGGACTCTATCTGCCCGCCAGCATGGCGTCACTTTGCCGGTGGGATCAGGGGATGATCCTGCTGGCCGGGGTAACCGGTTCGGGGAAGAGTACCACGATCGCGTCGATGCTGAACTGGATCAATCGGAACTACTCGAAGCACATCCTCACGCTCGAGGACCCGATTGAATTTCTGTTCACCGAAGAGAAGTGCTTGATCAATCAGCGGGAAATCGGCCATGACGTAAAGAACTTCGGCATCGCGATGAAGCACGCCGTTCGTGAAGACCCCGACGTGATCCTGGTGGGGGAAATGCGTGACGAGGAAACGTTCATGACGGCGATTCACGCGGCCGAAACGGGGCATCTTGTTTTCGGAACCATCCATGCTTCGAGTTCTCCCAGTACGATCGGCCGTATTCTGGACTTGTTCCCCGAGGAGATGCACAACGCGATCCGCAGCGCCATCGCCTTCAACATGCGGGGCATTGTCGCCCAGAAACTGCTCAAGTCGATCAAGCCGGGCGTGGGGCGGGTACCGACGGTGGAGATCATGACGTTCAATCCCACCGTCAAGAAGCTGATCCTGGAAGGAAAAGACGAGAAGCTCCCGGACGCGATTCGGATCGGAGCGGAAGAAGGGATGCAGGACTTCACCATGAGTTTAAAACAACTGATTGATGACGAATTGATTGACCGGCCCACTGCGTTTGCCGTCGCTCCCAACCAGGACGCGCTGAAGATGGCACTCAAGGGCATCAATGTCTCGCAACCTGGAATCCTTTGATGAAATGCACTTGGCACGCCTGGCCCCTGGCGATCGCATTCTGGCTCTTTCTTCACGCGCCGGCCCATGCCGCGGATCCATTGGTCCGGGGCGAGGGCTTTTACCTCGCCTGGTGGAAACTCTTGCTTTTCTGGCTGGTTTTTCTGCTGGGGGTATGGATCGCCGGTTGGATTGATCGGGACTGCAAGGAGGTGGGTGAGCGTTACGGCGTGGACGGGCAGCTTTGGAATACCATCTTTGTCTTTGTGTTCCTGGGTGTCTTTCTCATCGGGACCTTTGCCATCCCCATTTTCGCCGCCGGACTTCCGATCGCCCTGTTGGGCCTGATCGTACCCGTGATCATCTTCGTGGTGCAGCGGAATCAAGCGGTCATGGAAACGGACCGCGTCCTGACACCGAAACATATCGCGTTCGTGTTGTCCAACCTCGGCAAGGGAAAGAAGGGAAAGGGAAAAAAACCTCCCGCTCAAAAGCTCCCTTACGAGGAAGGGGCCCCTGTTCACTTCGTGGCACTCGGGGGAAAGGACGAGCAAGAGAATCAGGCCAACCTGATCTTTGCTCGGCAATCCGTTCCTCACTACCTGGCCGCCAAGCAAGTGATCGCCGACACGGTCGACCGTGCGGCGGACCGAGTGATGTTGGACTTCACTCGGGATGCCGTGACCGTGCGGCTCGACATTGACGGAGTCTGGCACAACGTGGAATCACGCGAGCGGGAAGAGGGGGACGGCCTGTTGGTCGCCCTCAAGAAGATCTGCAACTTGAACCCGAACGAACGACGAGCACGCCAGGAAGGGAAATTCAAGTTTACCTATCAGGAAAAGAAATACGGCGCCGATCTGCTCAGCCAAGGAACGCAGACGGGCGAACGGGTGATTGTGAAGCTGGACAAGGGAACAAAGGGACTGGAAACCTTGGAGGAGTTGGGGATGCGCGAAAAAATGCGCGGCCAACTCAAGGAAATGCTCAGTTTCGAGGCCGGAGGAGGGCTGGTCATCGTCTCCGCCATGCCCTCGGGAGGAATGTCCACTTTGTGGGCCGCCGTGATGCGGTCCACGGACCGAATGCTCCGCGACTTCATCTCGATTGAAGATGTCAAGCATCAGGGGCATTACGTGGAAAACATCGAGATCTTGAAGTTTGACGCGGCGGCCGGGGAATCTCCCTCGAAGGTCCTCGCCAAGGCCATGCTCAAACAACCCGATGTCTACCTCTTTCCCGAACTCCCTGACGCCGAGACGATGAAGATTCTCTGCAATGAAGTGAATCAGCAGGGAAAACTGGCCATTATCGGCGTTCGAGCGAAGGAGTCGGTGGAAGCCATCCTGCGGGTCCTGTTGGTGAAGGCGCCTCCCGAGGACGTGGCCCAAGCCCTCAAGGCCGTGGTGAACGTTCGCTTGGTGCGCAAGCTTCCGGAGACCTGCAAGCAGGCCTATGAGCCACCTCCTCAACTGCTGCAAAAGCTGGGATTGCCTCCCGGCCGCGTCCGCCACCTATACCGCGAGTGGCAGCCGCCACCGGAAGAAGAAAAACGCCGCAAGCCACCCCCGGGAGCCTGCGAGACGTGCGGTCTGGTCGGCCCCAGTTGCCATGGCCTCGGATACCTGGGACGCACGGGGATCTTCGAACTATTGACCGTCGAAGACTCGCTGCGCGAAGCCCTGGTGAAGCAACCCAAGCTGGAGGTCCTCCGACAAATCGCCAAGAAATCGGGACACCGCGGATTACAGGAAGAGGGGATCCTGCTGGTTGCCCAGGGAACGACCTCCCTGACGGAACTTCAACGAGTCTTGAAACAGTAACCCACCCCCCCCGGAGGAAGCTCCCTCCGCGGAGGTTCGCTCGGTCATGGACCAGCCCCGAACAACCTTGATTCCGTATCGCCCGACGGTATTTGGCTCAACGTAATTCGTCCCGACTTTGTTTTTCCTGACTGTATTTAGCCTGACTGTATTTAGCCTGACTGTATCACACTCGATCGTCATTCTTCCCCGGTTATCCGGAGATTGTGCTCCATGCTGCTGACCCTGTTTCTGCTTGTCGTAATGGCCGCCACGGGTGCCCTGGTCTCCCTCCCCCTGGGGCACTTCCTGGCGGGAGGGGTGGACAC
>JBJHCD010000173.1:0-8889 GCA_050485845.1 Pirellulaceae bacterium
CCTCGGGGATGGCTCACAATCAGGCGAACTCGACTGGTGTCACTTCCGCGACTTTTTTCCAACTGAGAACGAAAAGTTCGTCCATGACATCCACTACTCCTCCCGACCGTTCGATGCCTCTGGCAGACAATCCGTTAAGAGAACTTTACCATGTCAAGATTCGTTGATGATTTCGCCGGCCGCATCCTCGTACTTTCGTTATCGACCAGTGCACCAGGGACTCTCTTCCACCGCGCTCGATCGGTACGCTCCGCCGTTCGCCTCGGCCTGCTGATTGCACTCTTATTTCCCTTGGCGGTCGCCTTTCCGCAACGGGCGCCGGGAGACTCGCCCGAGGAGGCCGGGAAACGAATTGCCCCCTACTTTCATGTCCCGGCCGAATGGGAAAGGAAGCAGGGGGACTATCGCTCCCCGCTGCAATTCGACGACGGCACCCCGGTGACTCGAGCCGATCAATGGCCCACTCGACGCCAAGAGATCCTTTCTTACTGGACCAAAATGCTGGGGCCTTGGCCGGATGTGCTGGAGAGTCCCGAGCTGACCGTGATTCGTGAGCATACGGAAGATGGTCTGGTCTGGAAGCGTGTCCGTGTCCAAACGGCGGCCGAGCAGCATGGCGAAGGATGGCTGTTGCTTCCGGAAGGAACGGGCCCCTTCCCGGCGGTACTCGTGGTGTATTACGAACCGGAGACCAGTGTCGGGCTGCCTCTGCCGGGCCGAGAGCCTGGAGCTTTGCGTGATTTTGCCAAGCAATTGTCGTTACGTGGATTCGTGACGCTCAGCATCGGCACGCCGGGAGGAGATGCGAGGCTTCCCGAACTGGCTGATGCCGTCTGTCAGCCTCTTTCCTATCACGGTTACGTGGCCGCGAATTGTTGGCAAATCCTGGCCGACTTGCCGGAAGTCGACGCCGATCGGATTGGAGTGACGGGTCACAGCTATGGCGGCAAGTGGGCCCTGTTTGCCGCGGCCCTGTGGGATCGATTTGCCGCCGTGGCCGTCAGCGACCCGGGGATTGTATTCGATGAAACTCGGGGAAACGTCAATTATTGGGAACCATGGTACTTGGGTCTCGAGCCCCAAGCGGAGCGTCGGCGTCCGGGAATACCGTCCGATTCCAATCCGCGAACCGGCGCCTATCGCCTACTTCGGGAGGCGAATCGGGATTTGCACGAGCTACACGCCCTGCTGGCCCCGCGACCATTTCTGGTCAGTGGCGGCGCCGAGGATCCGGAGAGCCGATGGGAGGCACTTCAACATTTGGCCGCGGTCAACAACCTGCTGGGAAAACCGGGACGAGTCGGGATGACCAACCGTCCGAGTCATGCCCCCACGGAGGAATCGAATGCCGTCCTGTACGACTTCTTCGTTCACTTTCTTGGTGCCGGCACGGAGTCGTCCGAGTAGCGAGAGGGGGCCGAGTAGCGAGAGGGGGCCGAGTAGCGAGCGCCGGTCAGAGCGACGGGATTGAGGGCAAGCCGCTACTGGGCTGATCCGCTACGGAGAAACTTCTCCAGCAGCTCGCGGATCCGCCTGATCTGCTGCTGCAAGACGGGGAAATGGACCTTAATCTCGTCCATTTCTCCTGCCTGAGCGGCAGCTTCCATGCGGAGAATTAAGTTGACGGTATGTGGAGCGGCCAGGCATAGCACCGCCCCTTTCAACGTATGCGAAGCCTTTTGAATGGTTTCCAGATCCTCGCGGCCCATCGCTTCCGTAAGCTCGTCCATCAAAGTCGCCGATTCGTCCATGAAGACCTGCACCAGTTGCTGGAACAGTTCCCGATCTCCCGCCACTCCCTCCAAGGCTTCATTCCAATTGATCAGTTCCTCATCCCGAATGGGAGTGGCAACCACCGCTGAGTCCACATGGGACCTGGCAGTATTGGACCTGGCAAAACTCGGACTGGCAGCACGGGAGGGCAACGGCGCAGTTGATTCGGAACCGGGAAGAACGATGGACATTTTCTCCGCCAATTGCTTGATGCGAATCGGCTTGGAGACATATTCATCCATTCCAGCCGCGAGGCATCGTTCTCGGTCTCCCGTCATGGCATGCGCGGTCATGGCGATGATGGGAGTGTGAGTTCCGGTGGACCGCTCTCGATCCCGGATGCGTCGTACCGCTTCGAGTCCGTCGATTTCCGGCATCTGGACGTCCATGAGAATCAAATCGAAGGCCTCTCGCTCCCAGGCTTCGATCGCTTCGCGACCATTCATGGCCAGCGTCACCTGATGACCTTCTCGAGTCAGCAAGGCACTGGCCAGTTTTTGATTGACTAGATTGTCTTCAGCCAGCAGGACGCGCAGTGGTCGAGCCTGTCCGAGCCGGTTGACCGATTCCGTGTATTCCGCGTGATCTTCGGCCGTGGTGACTCCCAGGGCCGCCACGATCGCATCGAAGATTTCGGATTGCTTGGCCGGCTTCATCAGGTGTGCCGCCACATTCAAGTTCGCTCGCCGGACATTATCCCCCGGGCGACCACTCGAGGTCAGCATCACGATCGGCAATTCGGCCAACATCGGATCCTGTCGAATCCACTGTGCGAGCACGAAGCCGTCAATTTCCGGCATGTTGACATCCGAGAGCAACAGCCGGAACGGATCTCCCTCGCGATGGGCTTCCAAGAGCAGGTCGAAGGCCTGCTTGGCGTTCTCCGCCGCCACGGGGCGCATATCCCAGGAGTTGAGGATTTCGATCAGAATTCGCCGATTCGTCGCATTGTCGTCGACGATCAGGACTCGAGTTCCCCCGACCACGATCGGTTGCTTTCGTTTGCGTGGCTGAGTCTCCGCAGCTTGGCAAAATCGAGCGGTAAAGTGAAAAGTACTCCCCTGCCCCACTTCGCTTTCCGCCCAGATCCGCCCCCCCATTAAACCAACCAGTCGCGAGGAGATCGCCAGGCCCAGACCCGTGCCGCCATATCGCCGAGTGGTGGAGGCATCGGCCTGCTCGAATTCCTGAAAAACCAACTCCAGCTTCTCGGGAGCGATCCCGATTCCCGTGTCGCTCACGGAAAAATGCAGCCCATATTCTTGTTCGCTGTCCCCTTCGACATCTCGACTCGAGGACCGTTGCCCCGAATGCTCTCCATCTTCGTCCGCCAGGTCCCTCGAAGAAATTGCTTCGGCATCGGTGCCATCCGAAGTCAAATCGGAGGTCGCTTCCTCCGAGCTCAGCAAGTCCGGTAGCGCGTCGGCCATCTCGTCGGGATCGGCCAGATAGACATTCAAGACGACCTCGCCCTGTTGCGTGAATTTGATGGCATTTCCCACTAGATTAACGATGATTTGGCGCAAACGCCCCACATCGCCGCGGAGCCAATTGGGAGCCTTTGTTTCCACGCGGAAAGCGAGTTCAAGACCTTTGCTGTGAGCCCGGAGGGCCAACGACCGCATGGTATCGCCAAGGCTTTCGCGGAGGTCGAACGGTGCGGCATCCAGTTCCAGTTTTCCCGCCTCGATTTTTGAGAAATCGAGGATGTCGTTGATCAAGGTCAGAAGTGCCTCTCCGGACTCCTGTACCATTCGTAGGTACTCGCGCTGCGTGGATGACAGGTCGGTGTCCAGCAGCAATTCGGTCATGCCGATGATGGCGTTCATCGGCGTCCGAATCTCATGGCTCATGTTTGCCAGGAAGTCGCTTTTCGCTCGATTGGCCGCGTCGGCGGCCTCTTTCGCCATCCGCAACTGGACTTCCGCTCGCTTTCGATTGGTAATGTCTCGGGCAATCCCCACCAAGCCATTGACGCCATTCTGACCATCTTGCAGGGGAACCTTGGTGGTCAGCAGCCAAAGTTCATGCCCCTCCGGATCCAATGTGGTCTCTTCGCGCTCGATCAGAGGCCGGCCAGTCCGAATCACTCGCTGATCGTCAGCCCAGTATTTCTCCGCCAACTCGCGCGAGAGGAAGTCGAAGTCCGTCTTGCCCAACACCTCCTCCCGATTGGCCGCTCCCAGAATCCCTAGCAGGGCCGAGTTGGCAACGACGAACTTGCCTGCCGCGTCCTTCACGAAGATCAAGTCGGGAATGTGGTCGATCAGCGTCTGGAGCAAATTGCGTTCGCGCTCCAGCGCATCCTCGGCATGCTTCCGTTTGGTGACGTCCCAGAACATCACCTGAACGCCATTGATTGTCCCCTGGGGATCACGAACCGGTCCCTTCACCACCTCGACATACATCTGCCGACCGTCGGGCAACCGATGCTGCTCGACATCATGCATCACCTCGCCCGATGACAGGACGGACTGATCATCGGCCACATATTTCCGTGCCAAATCGGGGGCGTAAAGGTCGAAATCGGTCTTTCCCAGCAGTTCCTCAAGTGGACGCCCCAACGTCTCGCAGAACATCTGATTACCGAATACGATCTCTCCGGCGAGGTTTTTTCGCACGAGACTTAAGGGGAGGCTCTCCACCAGGGCGAAATAGACCGCTTCCGATTCCTGGGCCGCTTGCTCGGCCCGCTTGCGGTCGGTGATGTCCGTCCCGATTCCACCCACCAGGGCGGGACGCTGATTGTCGTCGTACACAACGCTGACTCGGTCCTCCAGCCAGCGGATCTCCCCATCGGGACGCACGATCCGATACTCTTGCTGTACCTGCGACAACTCCAGCAATTGATGCAGATTGGCCTCGACTTGTGCTCGATCATCACGGTGAATCGCTTCACGCCATAGCTGTTTGTTCTGCCGGAGTTCGTCGAGTGAGCGGCCGTAGATTCTCTCCGCCGCGTTGTTGACATAGAGCAGTTCGCGGCCATCCAGTGAAGTGCACCAGACGACATCATTGACCGAACCGAGCAGGTCGGAAAGCAAGCGTTCGCGCGACGGAACCGAACCATGCTCGACAATGTCATTCACGTCGCCGCGTTGTGGATTCCCAGTCATGGAGGGACTTCGAGCAAGTGGGCTGAATCAGGATGGAAGACGAACAGGAACTCCAGAAAGACGACCTGGAGTGCTACTCCCCTTCCCTTCGCTCTCCTTCGCCTGCTCCCCGCTTGCCTTCAGTCTACGCCGAGAAACGGCGGTTCGCAAGCAACTAGCTCACCCGGAGCCGAATGGGACAAACCGCCACCACCCTCCCAATCGCTACCATCCCGCCATCCCAAAACAAGCAACTCGAAACAAGCAACTCGAAACGAGCAATCCGAAACGAGCTTCCAATCCGAGCGTTCAACTGAAGGATCGAGGACTGGTTCCGCCTACTGTCGAGTTCCGCTTCCAAGCGAACGACTGGAGCGCCGGCAATGGGAAACAATCAGCGCGTGGGAGCGACCTGTTCCCCTGGCCGCGGGGCGGGGGCGGGTGCCGGGCGGGCCGCCGGTTGCTTCGGATTTCGGGCCCACTTGATTCCATTCCGCATCAGCGATTGGAACCCATCCTTCGTTTCCATGGTCAAACTGAACAAGGCGGGAACCAAGAACAACGTGAAGATCGTGGAGACCAAGAGTCCGCCAAGCACCACGCTCCCCAGGCCTCGATAGAGTTCACTTCCGGCTCCAGGGAAGAGGACCAGCGGCAGCAAGCCGAGCACGGTCGTGATGGTGGTCATGAAAATGGGACGAATGCGAGTTCTGACAGCGGCGATAATCGATTGCCGCATCGTCATGTTGTCTTCCCGGATGTGATTGAGTGATTGATGAACGATCAGAATCGGATTATTCACGACCGTTCCAATCAAAATCACAAATCCTAGCATCGTGAGCACGTCCAAGGGCTGGAAATAGAACTGATTGAGTAGGGCCAATCCGAGGATTCCCCCGACGGCCCCCAGGGGAACCGTGAGAATAATCACGAACGGATAGAGCCAGGACTCAAACAGGGCGGCCATCAGCAAGTAGGTGATCAGCAGCGCCAAAAAGACGTTGAACTGCAGTGCGGACCAAGTATCTCGCAACTTGTCGGCCGTCCCGGCCAAGGTGATGCGGTATCCGGGAGGTAACTCGCCACCGGCCGACAGGGGCCCGACAATTTGATTCGAGATCAAGGCCATGGCATCTTCCAATGCCATTTCCTGAGCGGGAGAGACTTCAATCGTAATCGCTCGTAATCGCTCCCGATGATTCACCTGCTCGGGACCACTGCGCAATTCGACTTCCGCCAACGACTCCAGGGGGACAAGTTGGCCGATCGGAGTGGCGACGGGAAGGATGCGAACATCCTGGGAACTGCGGGCATATTGCTCTTTTCCGATAATGGTCAGATCAATTTTCTTTCCTTCGAGGAAGTAGTCGCCCGAGTAGGCTCCATCCACCAAGGCACTGGTGGTATAGCCAAGGTCCGAACTGGTAACCCCCATCTCGGCGGCCTGCAGCAACCGGGGGCGGACGTGCAACTCCGGACTGGACAAGTCGAGACTGGGGACCGGCCGCGTTTGGGCATCGGGCATCAACTGGCCGACTTGGCCGAGTACTCGGCCTCCAAGCCCCACCAGTTTTTCGAGATCGGGCCCGGTAATTTCCACATCGATGGTCCGACCCGCCGTCAATCCTTGCTCGAACAGACTCGACTGCTTGGCAATCGTGAACGTTCCCGGCAGCATCGCTCCCGCCGCTTGAATCAACGGCACCAACTCACCGACCCGAGTCGGTTCGAGCGAACGAACTCCCATGAAGACCTGGCGTCCACGAGCCACGAAAAAGAAATCTCCGATGATCGGATAGTCCAATTCCTTGGCCTGCGGGCTATCTGGGTCGACATCCCAATAGGGGCGCAAGACCTGTTCCACCGTCTCCCCCATGTCCATCAATTCATCCAAGTTATACCCAGGCGGAGGGAGGAGGATGCCGAACACCAAGTTGCGATTCCCAGTCGGAAGATACTCGACCCTGGGCCAGAATGCATAACTCAATGAAACTGAAAGTCCGACCAGCAGGGCGATCACACCGAGTCGCCGGATAACCCCTCCTTGAACCCAAGTGTTCAGGGCCACGACGAAACGGACGAACAAGGCCCCGGCCGCCTCGATGGGAGCCACGGCACTTCGAGAAAGTTGTTCGAAGCGGTCAGCCAGAGTCCTCTCACGCTTGCGGGCATCCTTCCGTTTGTGCAAGGTCGCCGGTGCCTCATGCTCCTGGCCGTTGGAATTCGAGCCACTGGAAGGAAGCTCCGTCGATTCCACTCGACCAGCCGCCACCTCCTGCTCATCCCGGTCATCGTCGCTGCCATCATCCTCTCGCGGGCCATGAAAGAGCCTCGCGGCGGCCGTGGGAATAACTGTCATGGAAATAATCAGGGAGAGTGCCACCGCCGCGCTAATGGCCAGCGCGATGTCGCGGAACAATTGTCCCGCCTCTTCTTCAATAAATACGATGGGCAGAAAGACCGCGATGGTGGTGAGCGTCGAAGAAACGATGGCTCCCCAGACTTCCTGTGTTCCATGAGCCGCGGCCTGAAAAGGTTTCTCACCCATGGTGAAGCGGCGATAGATGTTCTCCAACACCACCACGGCGTTATCCACCAGCATTCCCACCGCAAAGGCCATTCCCGCCAGACTGATTACGTTCAGCGAGCGCCCCAGCATTCCCAATACCAAGAATGTCCCGATGATACTAATCGGAATGGCCAGCCCAACCACCAGGGCTCCTCGAGCGAACCAAAAGCCGGCCCCCACGATAATTGCCAGCGTCACCCCGAAAAACCATGGGGAAACATAGACCGCCCCAAGGGCGCTGGCCAGCAGCAGGGGAATGACGATCAAGGTACGGACGCCCAGATGCAGGAAGGACATCAGCACGATCATCGTCAAGGCACTACCGATGAAGATATTCTCCCGGACCAGCGCCACCGCGGAGACAATGTATTCGGTCTCGTCATAAACCTGCGTCAACTCCAGGCCACGGTCCTTCAACAACCCTTCGTTCAATTCCCGAGTGACTTCCTGCAGGCCACGCATCACGTCCAGCACGTTGGCGCCGGTTTCGCGCAGGGCATTCAGCGAAATACTCGACTCCCCAAACCGCCGCACCAGACCGTCGGGCTTCTTGAATCCGTGCCGCACTTCGGCAACGTCGCGAATGTAGACCGGCGCGCCGTCGCGAACCGCCAGGAATTGTTCGGCTACTTGCTCGGGACTGCGGAATTGGCCCAACGTGCGAACCACCCACCGACGCTTCCCCTCCCAATAGTCCCCCGACGACGTGTCGGCATTTTGGCTGATCAACACTTGTCGCACATCCGTGATGGTCAATTGCCGAGCCGCAAGCTTCTGGGGATCGATGACCACCTGCATCTCGTCTTCGAGACCGCCGAGCACGTTGGCTTGGGAAACGCCTTCCACCCTTTCGAATAGGGCTTCAATCTCATCCTCCGCGAATCGACGCATCTTGGTGACATCGAAATCCTTGGGAGGCAAAAGCTCCTCCACCTCCGAATTCGCCCGAGCCAGGGTTCGCAAACGGAGCATCGCCAATCCTTCGTTATGCGTATTGGCGATATAGGTGATCTCGTCTCGCAGGTGAGGATGCTTCTCGACGAAAGCCGCAAACTGCTCTTGCCGTGGAAATCGGGGACTGAGAATAAACCAGGCAATCGGCCGATCGTTGGCATTCGTGGTGCTGATGACGGGCTTCTTGGCTTCTTCCGGATAATCCGTCACCTGTTCTAGCCGGCCGATCACATTGACCACGGCCCGATCCATGTTCGTGCCGACGATGAATTCCAGCGTAATTCGACCCAGGGAATCCATGCTCTCCGAGGACATTTTTGTCACGCCCTCAACCCCTTTGAGCTGTTCCTCCTGCTCAAGCACAATCTCCTGTTCGACCTCCTGCGGGCTTGCCCCGGGCCAGCGCGTCTCGACGGTGATCGTCGGAATCTGCACCTCGGGCGTCAGCTGCATCGGCATATGCCGGGCCGCCACAAGTCCAAACAGGGCTACCAGCAG
>JBJHCD010000174.1:0-8881 GCA_050485845.1 Pirellulaceae bacterium
GCACACCGCGTCGCCGCCTGGCAACATCCTGACTTTCTCTCTCGCTGGGCCGAGACCCCGGCCACCCCCTGGCTGTACACCGGTCCCCTGGAAAACGATCCCGCGCTGGTCGGTCAACTGGCCCGACATCATGAACTACTGGGGAATACTCCGTCCGTCCTGACAAAGATTCGGGATCCTTTCCGCCTCCACTCCGTTCTCAGGCAGCACGGTTTTCCCTCCCCCGCAGTCCACCCCCCTGCCTCTCCGCCCGCCACCGGGGCCTGGGTTCTCAAGCCATTCCGTTCCGGCGGTGGATTTCACATCCGAGTCATCCGTGCCCCGGCCAACCGGCCCGATCCGGAAGATCGGGAGCTTGGTGAATGGAGGGAGAGTCGAGACTTTTTCTGGCAGCAGTTCGTGCCGGGGACCCCCTGCAGCGCCGTTTTTATCGCCTCCCCCCGGGAGACTCGACTTATCGGAGCGACGAGGCAGATCCTGGGGACGCCGCCCGAGAGCAACTCGCCATTCCGATACCTTGGATCGGTGGGTCCCCTACGGCTGAATCGAATCCGCGGCGCACTGACTCATTTGGGGGAGGTGCTGACCAGGGAATTTTCGCTGCGTGGGGTTTTCGGCGTCGATTTCGTGCGACAGGGCGACCGTGTGGTAACCGTCGAAGTGAATCCCCGTTATCCGGCCTCCTGCGAGATACTCGAACGGGCCCTGCCGGTACGGATTCTGGAGGAGCATGTGGCCGCCTGCCGCGACGTTGTCAGGAACGAATATTCCCGTCCGTGCGACAGCAGCGCCCCCAACCGGCACTCGGCCAATCCCATTTACTGGGGAAAACTGATCCTCTACGCTCGGCATCCGCTTCGATGGTCTCCGCATGGAAGTCGGCGGCTGGTGGAGAAAAGCCGGCAGTTCCCCTGGCCCCCATGGGCCGATATTCCCCCGGGTAACGAGGTGATTCCTCGAGGTCACCCCGTGATGACAATCTTTCGACAGGCAACGTCGCTCCGCCAACTTCGCCGTCAACTGAGCCCCTACTGCCCCCAGTCCGTCGCGGAGCCCCTGTTTCGTCTTGGCAGAAAAAAGGGGATTTGATACTCTGATGCCTCACATGACGGCAGTTCCACCGGACCAAATAGCACCACCACACGGGGCTGTTTCTTCGGGATTGGTGGCTTGCCCGTGAGTCGGCGACGGCCAGTGGGAATCGGCGACGCGCAGGCATTTTGCTTGGGGAATTGGTCGGTGTGAATCCAGATCACCTTTCACCGAAAACGCTGGGCGGGTTGAGCGAGTGTTTGGGTGCCGGGTGATGGGCAATGGGGTAGAAGTGGAGACAACCTTGAGGGATCCATTGGGTTGCGGACCCTCAAGCTGACAACATGGAGGAGGTCGGCAATGAGTATTCAGGGAAAGCAAGAACTTGCCACGCATATCCGATGGATGATCCGTCGTGACATGCCCGAAGTGCTGGCCATCGAAAATCTCAGCTTCGAGTTCCCTTGGTCCGAGGAAGATTTCATTCGCTGCCTTCGCCAGCGGAACTGCATCGGCATGGTTTCGGAGCATGAGGAACGGGTGGTGGGATTCATGATCTATGAACTCCACCGAAATCGGTTGCACGTTTTGAACTTTGCCGTCCATCCGGATGTGCGGCGACGACATGTCGGTACGCGGATGGTGGACAAGTTGATCGGAAAACTATCGCCCCAACGACGCGATCGAATTATGCTGGAAGTTCGCGAAACGAACCTCTATGCCCAGCTTTTCTTCCGTGACCTCGGTTTTCGAGCGATTTCCGTGCTCCGCGACTTTTATGACGACACGGTCGAGGATGCGTACCTCATGCAGTTCCGGCAAATCTCCTTGGCCACCGAGCGCCCGACGGTCGGCACGAATCGGATTACCAAGCTCGCCGGTTGAGGGGCAGCCATCTGATTTTTGGCTCGCCTGAGAGCCGTCGAGTCTTGCCCCCATGTACCACCCTTGGAACGGACCACTTTTCCTGACGCTCCTGCTGACGATCACACTCACCTACGGTGCGTGGATTTATCGGCAGGGGCGTTATCGCGTCAGTCAGTGGATGCTGTTGACCGGGTGCCTCCTGCTCACTCGGTTTCTCTGGCGGGTCTCCATCCCGCGCCGGCTCCCCGTGGGAGACAATGAGGGTGCCGTCCTGATCGCGAACCATCGGAGCAGCATCGACCCGTTTTTCCTGCAAATCATCGCTCGGCGCCCCGTTCACTGGATGGTCGCGCGGGAGTACTGCGAGCACCCTTCGTTCCGCTGGTTTCTTCAGCAGTGCGAGGCCATCCCGGTTCGTCGGGGGGGCGTCGACCCCGGAGCCACGCGGGGCGCGATCCGCATGGTCCGCGAAGGGGAACTGGTGGGGATGTTTCCCGAAGGGAGAATCAACACCACCAGCGATTTCATGATGCCGGTGCGTCCCGGCGCCATTCTCGTGGCGATCAAGGGACAGGTTCCCGTGATTCCGATCTATATCCATGGCTCTCCTTATCGAGGGACGGCGGCCAGTCCCATCACGATGACGGCCCGCGTTCAGGTTCGGATCGGAAGCCCCATCTCATTGGAGCCCTATTACGGGAGAGAGAGCGACCCGGAAGCAGTTCGCCAGGCCCTGGTGCTCTGTGTCCAGCGGATTGCCGAGTTGGCGGGTATTGACAACTTCGAACCCCAACTCGCCGGCCGTTCCTGGAAACCCGAAACGCCGGCCTGATCGCTCCTCCTCGCCTTCACGCACTCGCCACCGTCACGCACTCGCTCTGTTCACGCACTCGCCACCGTCACGCACTCGCCACCGTCACGCTCCTCAGCCCGAACTCCGACCTCCTTCTTTGGCACCATCCCGGAACCATGCCGGGCACAACCGGAAATATCTCGGAATTTTGTGAAACCAGCCGATTGGTACTCACGGGTTCGCGGCGGGCCAAGGTGGTCGCCACGAGGAGAGAAACGCGAGCATCATGAAGGCGACACCGATCCAGGGGGTGACGAGCCAGACGAGGGAGGCGACCCCCAGGGCCATCAGCATCAAATGCGGATACTCCCCCGCCGTTTGCAGCAGGGTCCGGGGAGGTCGCCACCACACGATCCCCCATCCCACGACGAGCAAAAGTGCGGGCCAAGTTCGCGATGCGACGGAAGAGGTCCAGGGCGTGGCTGGCTGCAGGGTGAGGGAATCCGCCGTGCCGGGAAACATAAATCGAATATCCCGGTGTAGTCCTCGAGTCGCTTCGTCCCAAACCACCGCCGGGTCCCACACCTCGCGAGGATCATCATTCAGCAGACGCGAAATGGGGATTTTGCCGAACCGACGTGACTCCCCTCGCCACGCATCTTCCATCGCCTGCAGTCGCTCCTCCTCTCCCGAACCGGCCCCCGCCGGCTGATCGAGAACAAACCTCCGAATGCGGGCCCGGGAAACATCGATCCGAGACGACCAGGTCTTCCACCAGTTCTCGGCATCCTCCGCCGCCAACTCGGTGGCCGCGTCATGAGCCAAGTCCACCAGTGCCGACATGGATTCGAGCCGGACAATCTCCTGGCGAATATCCCCCACGCGCGAGTCGCCTGAATCCTTCCAGGAAAATCGGCGGCTAGCGGGGGCTCGGATCGTCCATAACGTCCTGGCAACGGGGAAGTCTTCACAGAATGGAACCCGCAACTCGGTCATTCCTCGAACCCGCTCGTCCAAGTCTCCTCGAAACAAGAGTTCGAGACGTTGCGGCAATTGGCGAGGACCGAGTGCAACTCTCCAGCGTCCCTCACCCAGAGGTTCCAATCGCCCGGGCACTCCATCCACCGAAGCGACCAACAGTTCAATGCCAGGAGGAACCACCAGGAGACAACTCTCGCGGCCAGCCGGCTCGATATCGAACATGGCGATTCCCTGAAAGCCGGTGGGTTGCCAACGAACCTGGATATCGGCCAAGCGGATTTGGGGAAAACCGGCCACCCGCTCCACATGGCGAATGTTCGCGTGAAACCGGGGGCCGAGCACATGGTACGCTTCCCAGGCATCGGTCATTTCCCGCGCCAGCTGGAACAAGTCGGGAAGAGGCCCCGCCTGAAGTCCGCTGGTAGCCCACGAGATCTGTTGGGCTTCCAAGCGGGTCGGGACGACAAGGTATCGTCGACTCTGCTCGACGTCCAAGGGAATGATATCGGGAACGCGCCGAATTCGGTCGCCGGTGGCCGCCCAGTTCCCTCGGATTCGAACCGTGAATCGTTCACCCACCGGATTCGCGGGACGAATGATCAATTGCTGCCGGTTCTCGCCGGGAAGAGGTCGCAGTTCGAACGGGTGAGCTGGCTCCAATTCCACCGGTGGTAACCAGTCGCTGGGGAGTTCCAGTCGAACCATGTCGTATACGCCCTGCTCCACATGCAGATGATACTCGGCCTCCACCCGCCACCCTTCACTGCTTCGCATCAGCCGGGTGACCAGATGGCCCTCCCCCTTCCGTCGATTGGGGCGAAGGACCAACGTCGGACTTTCGGTCGCCGAATCCTGAGCGGGCTGACTCCAGGTACCGATCCAGAATTCGTCCGAGCGAGCTGGCGAGTCGGTATCGGCCGGAGTCTGAGGAATCCACGCATCGACATGCTGGAGCGACACGGTTTCGATATCCGAGTCGCGATAGAGTTCCAACAGATTCGCTTCCTGGTCGGCACCCAATAAGTGCACGAGAGGTAAGGGGGTGACCGTCTGTCCGCTCAAGCGGACTTGCCCTTTGAGCAAGACGCGTTGCCGTGAATCGGCGGAACCGGAAAGAAACAGGGCCAGTTCCCCATCGCCATTCAAACGGTATCGCGGCGTCTGCTCGGCATCCCCCTCGACAATGACCAATTCATCAATCTCAAATCCGGGAGGAACTCGCAACCTTCGCTGAAAGGCGGGGCTTCCCGACGTGGTCAGCAGCGCGTCCCAGGCCACATGAATCGCGTCTTGAGTTACCCGAATGCGAGTCTGTTGATTCACCGATGTCTCGGACGGAAGGAATCGACTCTCCGCCTGCCAGTCCTGATCGCCAATGGATTCTCCCGAGGGGAAGAGATAGGCGTGCCGAGGAACTTCGACGTCTCTCCCCCAGTCGGCCAGAAACTGGTCGATCTCCAATTCCTGAAGCGCCGACGTGTCGGCATCATGGATTTCGATCGTGGGCGCGTGACTGACAGCAAACTGACGCTGCTTGCGAGTGACACCCAACACTTCCCATCTGGGAAGCCGCAGTTGCCCTACCCCCGATGAATTCGTCACCAGGAACGAGAGCTGCAGATTAAATCGGGGACCGACCGTCTCTCGCAATCGAAACCGGATCTGCTGGTAATCCCCCTCGACAACCTCGGGCTCTCCCTCCACCGGCTGCCCCGATCCGATCGGCAGCAAGCGAAGTCGAGAATCGGCCAGGAGCGACAGCGTTTCCAGGCGCCCCCCGTGCGAGGCGATCTGCAGGCGGATGTCGAGTACCGTGGCCCCGGGCCGGACTCGCATCCAAGCGAACTCGTCCGATTCCACCATCGCCGCGTCCGTCCGAATCCGCGTGTCCGCTCGACGCAGAGTCACTCGAGACACCGGTCCCAACTGCACTTCGAGCCGTCCGTTTCGGGAGTGCATCGCCCCCAGCGCGCCGACGGGTTCCAGGCGCGTCGTGGTCGGAAGGTTTCTGACGATCAGCGTCGAGTTGGGGACGGAAGGGACGGCGAAATTCAAGGCATTCCCTAGTTCGACGCGTCGTATTCGCAACGTGAGGGACAATTCGTGCTGCCGCGGTTGAACCGCCATCACCAACAGCTCGTCCTCGTCACTACTCCATCGAACTTCCGCCGGTTGTCCATTCAGCTTCACATCCAGCAATTGCAACTCTCGCCGCTTCAGTGGTAATCGAATCCACTGATGGGGCTGAAAAGTATCGAACTGATAGCTCGCCGTCAGAGACGAAATCGCCGCTCCTTCCGCCGTTTCTCCGCTCCCGAACTGGGCCGTGTAGGTCGCCCTCCGCAACAACCACTCATAAGGGGCGTCCTCGCGGTCCAGGTACCGATAGACGAAATCGTAAAATGTTCGAGGAACATAGACATAAGCTCCAACGGTCTTTTTCTCCTCGTCAACGGGGATCAAGACCCGAAATTCTCCCTCATGTCGATCCGTCTTGAGGAGCGAATCCTCGCCATGCTCCTGAGCCGCCGCGGGAATCACCAGCCAGACGGCCCCCCACAGAGCGACACTCCAGCCGAGTCTCCAGCGAGTGGATGAGAAATCTCGATGACTCAGCATTTCAGGAAGTCGGATCGGTTGCACCACGGCGAAGCACCAGCTGATCACTGCTCCCCAAAACCCGGCCGCTCCCCAAGCGATATAGAGTTCGGGAACCACCAGTGCGAACAGGGTGAGGAGTATCAGGTAGGGGACGAGCCAGCGTCGAGCGGATCTCGACAACCAGATTCCCCCCGCCACGACAAAAAAGAACGTTACCCAGGCACCTTGCCGGATGAAGTTCCCGCGCGTCACCACCACTTCCACCAGGTTTTCATTCCCAGAGCCGAGGTTGAACGCATGAACGCGCCAGCCTCGGCGCATGGTGGGAACGGCCCAATCAACAAGTCCCCCGGGGGCCGGCAAAAGTGACAGATGGTGATGCCACTCCAACCAGGCGGAAACCGTGGGAAAGCCACAAACCCCTTGGTCCTCTTCGTGCAGCAATTGCGAGAACCAGCCGGAGGAATGAATCGGCACGGCTCCCAACACTCCGGTCGGCCGGCCACCTTCCGACCAATTGTCACGATAAATGGATTCCATTTGACGAGTTGTCAATGCCCAGACGTTCCCCGCCTCGATCAGTAGCAGATCATGCTCCACCAACAATTCACCCAACCGCGACGCGCTTCCGCTTGCTCGTCCTGGATGGAGGACCGCCGTGGGCGAGATGCCCGCCAAAGCCAATGCATGGCGATCGACACGCAATTGATCCTGCTCGCGGCCGGGGACCGACCGAATTCGACTCTCGATGGCCAGAACCAACTCGTGCCAATCGGAGATTTCCTCCAACCGGCTATCTCCCCCGCCACTGCTTGCCTCAGAAGTCGCCGCTCTCCAGTTCCATCGAAGATCTCCAGCCCAATCCCGCCAAGAAGACTGACCGGACCTGGGCGTTGTTCCTCTGCCACCAGGCCTCTTCTTCCGCTGCCCATCCCCTGTGTCGCGAGTCCCAGTTTCACTGGTGGGTCGAGCGAGCGGGCCGAGCAAACGGCGGCGAATCGAGCTGACTTCGGGGGGAGTCAATAACATCGCCTCCGAAACCGCCGAAACTCGATCGTCGCTGCTAGTCAAGACGTTCCAGCGTGCTCGAAGCGTCGGCACGTCGAGTCGTGGTAGGGGAACCTGGAGATGCGTGCTACCAAACGCATGGGAAGCCGATGTCTGAAACTGTATTCGGACTGTCGGAAATCGGCGAGACAGCGGGAGAGGCAAGGTCACCTGCCTCTGGTCCGCCGTCTCCGGCATCCGGCGCTGGTCCACATGGACAATCAACGAGTCGATTCCTGGTGGAAGGAGGGCCTCCACGGATTCGGCACCCGCATTCTCTAAGCGAAATAGCACCTCGTGGATCACCCGGTCTTCCCCCGCAAGACGGCTTGTGTGATGGGCCGCCCAGACCCATGCCTCGGGCCAGGGTGAGTCTTGATCCTCTCCAATGATCAATTGATCGGTATGGGACGGCTGATATCGAAAACTTCCCCGAACCAGCGGGTACTGATCCGCCCGGGACGGCTCGATCGGAAGCGGTTCCAGACCATGCGACGTGATCTCCACCGGCTCCCGAGACCGGACGGTCACCCGTCCGGTTTCCGAAGTGGCTTGCGGGAGCGAGGCGAGTCCGATCGAAGTCGCCTCGGAGATTGTCAGACTCCTCTCTCCCTGAAGTTCAAACATGGAACTCTGGGACCGAGGAAGCTCAATCTCCCAGCTCTCTCCCCCCATTTCTCCCCGAGCACTCGGATAGGACTGAGTCACCAACGTCGCGCTTAATGGATCGTCATGCCCCGAGAGTCGCCAGACGACGGGCGTCTCTCGGGACTGGGAAAACTGGACACGAACGCGCCGGACCGGCAACGACTCCGGGATGCAGCGGACGACATAGGCCTCGGTTAATTGAGCCGCCTCCAGAATGGCCTCGCAGCGAATATCGGCGACGAAGCTGGGCACCTCTTGGGCTATCGTGGCAGTCAGCGTCGAGGGAGCCTGTTCGCGACGAAAGAAAATCCCCTCCGTCCCCTCTCCCAGGCGCTCACGCTGCTCGGGAGTCAGCCCCGACGGATCGATGCGAGGGACATCCATGTCCTCGGTCAACTTGACCTGCAGTGGAGAAGCCGGATGAACGCGGATGATCGAGGTGGGGCGAGCCACATCCAACAACTGCAGGAACTCGAGCTGGTCCACTCGCAAACCGCGCGTCTCGGGTGGAGCAGCGCGATGCCCCTCGACACGAACGCGTAGTGGTTGGTCACTGGTAATCGGCTCGCGAAGCGGAATCTCCAAGACTCCTTGTTCCAGCCGCCAAGCTCCCGACGTGGACGCCAAGGCCGAAGAGGGCTCCACCTCCACACGATCAATTTCCCAGGGTCGGGGAATTCGAGCTCGAACGGTAAAAGACTCGCCCCACGTACCCCGCAGATCGGCGATGACCTCACCTGATATCAGTTCGGTGTCCATGCGGATGGACGTTCCCAGATCAACCGCAACGCGTGGCTCGCGATGCCTCCACGTCACTCCCAGACTGTAATCTGGACGGTAACACTGAAACGAAAAACTCGTCGCTCCCTGCGGCAGGGCATTGACCTGCGTCTGAGCACATGCATGTGGCAC
>JBJHCD010000175.1:0-8818 GCA_050485845.1 Pirellulaceae bacterium
GTAATCGATCGGCTGTTCGAATTCTCCCCGGTCGGCGTTGTCCGGAGAGTGCGAGCCGGATCGGTTGGAAACGGCGTTGCCGGAATCGGTTTGGTTCGAGTTTGAGTCGTTCGAGTTTGAGTCGTTCGAGTTTGAGTCGTTCGAGTTTGAGTCGTTCGAGTTTGAGTCGTTCGAGTTTGGGGCTTCGAGTTCTCGTGGAGAAGTGCCGGACGACTTTCCCTTCGCTGTCGATCCGACGCGTGGCAGGGGAGACAGCGGCAGGGGAGACAGCGGCAAAGGAGGTCGCGTCAGAGGCTGAAAAGACCAGTGATCGGTCCGGAGTTCTTCTTCCGTCTCCTCCCCCGGCTCAATTCCCGGAATCCCTTGGTCGATCCAGGCCCGGAGAATTCCTATCTCGGTATCGGAAAGCCGGTCGCCATCCGGAGGCATCTCGTAACCCGGTTCCAGACCGGCGATCACCCGGACTAGCAGACTCCGGTCACTCGCTCCCGGCACGACGGTTGGTTCTCCGGAATCGCCCCCCCGAAGCAAGGAACTCGCCCGGTCCAATCGAAGCCGACTTTCCTGCAAATCGGGACCATGACAGTCCCAGCAGTACGTGCCGAGAATCGGCGCGACATCGCGCTGAAAGTCTATGACGGTATCCGCCGCCGCGGGAAGCGTGGTCTTGGTGTCATCATCGCCCCGGAGTCCAGATGCGACGGCGCACAGGCCGATGCAGCAACCCATGAAAAGCGGGAGATGGACTCGCGAAATTCGAAGTACCCGAGATACGGTCGGCATCCGAAGTGGCATCAAGCCGACCGCGACTTGCCGATTCTTCCACGGTTGCGCACCACCGCGATTGGTATCTCGTTCCTGCTGGACGAAAAGGGCTTTCCCCAAAGACGTGGACTGGTTCACCGTTGGACTTTTCACTTCTTGGTGTTCTTCCTACCAGGGCGGTAACCGGGAGTCCCTTCGTGGCGAGATTGCTTGCGGTTCTTGGCCTTCTTCTTCGGTTTGCCGCCGGACCGAGCGGCGGTTTGGCGCGACTTGTTCCCTTTCGTCCCGCCCTCCGACTCCCTGATCGTATGCACATATTCCCCGCGAAATCGCTTGTTGGCGTCTTGCCGTCGACGTTCAATCGCTTCCCGAGGAGGCTTGGAGGGGATTAAGCAATCACAGTCCTCGCCAATCAAGTCCCCGCGCCCCGCT
This sequence comes from Pirellulaceae bacterium, assembly GCA_050485845.1. Lineage (GTDB taxonomy): Bacteria > Planctomycetota > Planctomycetia > Pirellulales > Pirellulaceae > JBJHCD01. Next base: position 1,198 of record JBJHCD010000175.1, read on the forward strand.
TTCAGTAATGCCTCCCGAACCTCGAAGTAATTCTCCGGCTTGAAGTACTGCAGCAGGGCCCGCTGCAGTTTGCGGTCCCGCAGCGCCTTGGCAATCTGCACCGGCTTCTTGGTGAACGGGTCCACCCCCGTGTAATACATGGACGTGGCGACATCCATCGGGGCCGGTATGAAATCCTGCACCTGATCGGGACGATAACCGTTCTGCTTCAGAAACTGCGCCAGATGGATCATGGCGTCGAGATCGCTCCCTGGGTGGCTGGCAATGAAATAGGGAACGATATACTGCCGCTTCCCAGCCCGCCGCGACTCTTGGTCAAACACCTCGGTGAATTTCTCGAAATCATCGTTGCTCGGCTTCCGCATGTAGTTCAGTACATCCGGATCGACATGTTCGGGAGCGACCTTCAGATGGCCACCGACGTGATGTTCCGCCAGGTCTCGCATGTATTCGGGAGAACGCCGAGCGAGATCCATGCGGATGCCGCTGGCGACCAGCACCTTGCGAATTCCCGGCGTTTCTCGAGCCTCCTTCATCAACTGGACCAACGGGCCATGGTCGGTTCCCAGCAGTTTGCAGATCGTCGGATGAACGCAGGACTGCCGCCGGCAGACCGCTTCCACTTCGGGACGAGTACACTGCATTTGGTACATGTTGGCCGTCGGGCCGCCGATGTCGCTGACCACTCCCTTGAATTGCGGTTGTTCACTCATCTCCCGGATTTCATGCAGGATCGATTCCTTGCTGCGGGATTGAATGATTCGCCCCTGATGGGCCGTGATCGAGCAGAAAGTGCAACCACCGAAACAGCCCCGCATGATCGTGACCGAATCCTTGATCATTTCGAAGGCGGGAATGGGCTCCTTGTAACAAGGATGCGGAAGCCGAGTGTAAGGCAACCCGTAGATGCGGTCCATTGCCTGCTGGGAAATGGGAAGTTGAGCCGGGTTGACGACCACCGCCTGCCGATCGTGATACTGGACCAAGCGTCGCGCATTGAACGGATTGGTCTCGTTGTGAATGATCTTGGTCGCCTCCGAGAAAGCCAGCTTATCTCGGACAACCTCCTCGTAACTCGGCAATCTCAGGCCATCGTCCGGAGGCGTCTCGGAGGCTCCCATGGCGTAGGCGACGCCTCGCATGTCGCGCAAGTCGCGGACGGTTTCCCCGGCGTCCAATCGCCGAGCGATCTCGACAATGGCGTTCTCACCCATCCCATGGACAAGTAGATCGGCCTTGCAGTCCAGTAGAATGGATCGCCGGACCTTGTCACTCCAGTAATCGTAATGTGCAAATCGCCGCAAGGAGGCCTCGACCCCGCCGGCAATGACCGGTACTCCCTTGTAGGCCTCCCGAGCCCGTTGGCAGTAGGAAAGCGTCGCCCGATCGGGCCGCAGTCCAATGCGGCCTCCCGGAGAATACGCGTCGCTATTGCGCACCTTCTTGTTGGCCGTGTAGTGGTTGATCATCGAGTCCATGTTGCCCGCGCTGATCGCGAAGAAGAGGCGGGGTGGCCCGAGACGCCGCCAATCGTCGCAGCGATGCCAGTCGGGCTGGCTGATGATTCCGACCCGGAAACCGGCCGCCTCCAGAACTCGTCCCAGAATCGCCATCGCGAAACTAGGGTGATCGATATAGGCATCTCCCGAGATGAAGACGATGTCCAGCTGGTCCCAGCCGCGCCGCCGAACCTCGGCCGGCGTCATCGGAATCGGTTCCACGGCCATCCCTCCCGGTCGGCCAGGAAATGGCAGATCGCTGAGCTGATCACTCGACGAGGGAAGGGAAGGCAAAATCGGAAGTTCCATGATCGGTCCGCAAGGGGGGGGTGTAGGGAAGGCCGCCGTCCAGAGGGGAAAATCTCCTCTTGATTGTCGGCTTTCCCCTCCGATCCGTCAAACCCTTGAGCCCTTCCGCCCCCCTTCAACCGCCGGTTCTCCCGACTTTCCCGATTCTCCCGCTCGACTTTTCGTTTCCCGAACCTTCCGTTTCTCGAACCTTCCGTTTCCCGAACCTTCCGGCGGGCACTGCCTCACTTGTCGATCCCGGCCGCTTGTAATGCATCGGGATGGCAGTAACAGCTGGCGACCGGACGGACATCGGCTCGAGCCCAAGCGTCGGCAACTTGATCAGCCATCGCCAGGGCCTCGGCCCGTTTATCCTGCCCCTCCAATGCCTGCCGCAGTCCCAGCAAAGACCATGGATTACGCGGATGCCGCTGAAGATCCTCGCGGTAAACTTGCTCTGCCTCCCAGTGGCGACCATCGGCCAAGAGGAGCGCGCCGAGGGCATGCCGGACCGGCTGCATCCATCCGGGCGGCTCGTCGTAGGTCAACTCCTCTTCCAACTGAACCCCCTCCCGCAGCAAACGAAAAGCGTCATCCGCTCGCCCTTCCCGAAAGGCTTTCTCTCCCTCGGCCATCTTTCTCGCGATGGCCACCACCTGCAGCGCCGAATTGTTCCCCATCCGCCAATCTTCGGTCAGCTCGGCCGCCACTTCATCCAGACGCTCGATTTCTCGGCCGGCCTCGTCGGTGTCTCCCAGAGCGGAATAGGCCAGGGAGCGGGCGAAATGGCGTTCGGCCCGGCTGAGCAGCCGCCAATCCTCCGGCTCCGGCTCGTCCAAAATCTCCCGCCAGCGGCCAAACCGGATCAGGACATGGAGAGTGGTGGGGAGAAAGCCATCCGCGATGGTGACGTAGTTCTTCAAGAAATCGGGAGGGACCGTCTGTTCGATCTTGCGAGCGGCCTCGAGTGCCGTCTCGAAACGTCCCTCCATCATCGAGGCATAAGCCAGGAAGTGGACATTGTGCAAGTAATACAAGCTGTAGAAGTCAGGCGGTGGAGCAACGGCAAAATAGGCCTCGTCGGCCGCAATCGCTCGCTCGTTGGCTCGAGCCGCGTCGGCGTAACGTCCAGTGCGAATGAAGATATGAGAAGGCATATGGACGAGGTGTCCCGAGCCGGGCACCAAGTCTTGCAAGCGTTCCGCCGCCGCCGTCCCACGCTCGGGCCACGGAGATGCTTCAATGGCATGAATGTAAAAGTGGTTGGCCCCAGGATGTTGTGGTGCTCGACTCATGGTCCGCTCGAGCACGGCCACGATCTCCATCGTCCGCCCCTTCGGTACGCCGGCCCCCGTCCAGAGGTCCCAGGGCTGCAGAGTCATCAAGGCTTCCGCGTACAAGGCACTTACGTCGGGATCGTCCGGGAACTGGTGCCAGGCTCGCTCCATGGCATCCGCGTACCGCTCGTCCAGATGCCGCCGATCTTCCGGAACGGGAAGGGCGTACCGCCGGCTTACCGCCTCGACCAAAGCCCGCTCCACCGGGGTCTCGTCGTCCAGGGCGGCCAAGGCCTTCTCGGCCGCCGCATGGGCCTCGCGACTCTGCTGCTCCCCCATCTCCGGATTGTTGATGTGCAGTCCCCGCGCGTAGGCCGAGCCCCACCAGGCCATTGCGCAGCGAGGATCGACCTGGGCTGCCATTTCAAACGAGCGGATCGCTTCGTCATGGTTGTAGCCATACAAGAGCTGGATGCCTTGATCGAACCAGCGCTGCGCCTCGGGCGATTCCGTGGTGACCTTTCGCGAATATCCCCCAAAGCCTTCGTAAAAGCGGGGCGGAGGAACGTCTGTTTCGAGTGCCTGATTCTCGCCATCCGTGGCCGACTCGGTCCCAGACGCGGCTTGCGGCCCTTGCTCGTCCTCAACAATTTGGGCCGCCGGCTGATTCGCCATCAGAAAAAGCAGTCCCGCCAGTAGCAGGGGAATCACGAACGCCAGTCGAGCGGCCAAGGAAGGACAAGAGTTGCATGGGGTCGGAAAGAGTGGACTTCGAGTTCTCATGTTGAGCGGTCTCCTTCAAGCGGGTTTATTCCAGACGCATCCAGACTGCCGAAAGGTACTCGGTCTCCAGACAGTTCGAGACAACCGGATGATCGGCCGCCGCTCCCGTCTTGGCCAAAATCTGCATCGTGCGGGGAGGAGGACGTTGGTCGGGAGCCCCTGGATCGCGAGGTGTCGCTTGCCGAGCGGCCGCGTAAAGGAGACGCAGGAAGTCGGACTGCGGAAGTAGGCCGGCACAGGTACAACTTAGCAGTAGTCCGCCAGGGCGCACCAACTGCATCGCCAGCCGGTTCAGGTCAAAATGCTTCCGAGTTCCCTCTTCCAGTTCCGCTCGAGTTCGGATCAGCTTGGGCGGATCCAGGACCACAACGTCAAACTGCTTTCCCCCGCGAAGCATGTCACGCATGTAAGGGAATACGTCCGCCTGGACGAAACGGACCCGAACTTGATTCAGGTTCGCATTCTCGCGAGCTAACTGAAGCGGTGCCTCGTCCAAGTCGACGCCGATCACTTCCGACGCCTTCCCCAACTTCTTCGCCTGAATCGCAAACCCTCCCGTGTAGCAGCAGAGATCCAGCACGCTACGTCCCTCGCAGTAACGGGCCAACTGCTCCCGGTTCTCTCGCTGATCGCAAAAGAATCCGGTCTTGTGCCCCTCCTCGAATCGGACGCGAAACCGAGTGCCATATTCCTGGATGGTGACTGGGGAAGAAAGGTTCGCGGACCGGATCGGATTCGATTCGATTCCCTCTTGCCCCAGCATCTGGGGAGCCGTTTGAATCAGCGTCTGGTCGGTCCCGCATAGCCGAGCCAACCGCTGGAGAATCTCTCCGCTTCGCTGAAACATTCCTAAACTGAAGGCCTCGGCACTCAACACCTGATCGAAACGGTCCACGACCAGTCCCGGAAAACCATCGGCCTCCCCATGGATCAGGCGATAAGCATTGGTCTTCTCCGGAAGTCTCAAAAGATCCGTCCGCAGTTCGACCGCCCGCCGCAACAACCCGGTCCAAAATGGCTCATCCGGCAACTCGGGAGAGAAACGGACCATGCGAAGCGTGATCTCGGACTTGGGATTGTACAGCCCATAGCCGAACAGTTGAGGCGGGCCCTCCTCCTGATCGGGAAGAGGAGCATACACAGCCACTAAATCCCCCGGACGCGGGTTTCCCTCCACGGTCCGAATTCGCTTCCGGTAGATCAGCGGGTGCCAGATTGTCGCCCGAAGTGTGACGGAAGGAAGAGGACGAGTCGGATCGGGAGAGAGTGGCCGCTGGGTGGAGCGTTCCGGAGGACGGTGTAGTTTGCTCACGAGTTGTCGGTTCCTGAGTCGAGCTTGTCCAGATAGAGGGACCGCAGCTTGGCCACTTTGGGAGCCACGACGGCTTGGCAGTATGGCTGCCGCGGATTCCGCTCGAAGTATCGCTGATGATACTCCTCAGCCGGATGGAACGTCTCGGCCGGAACCACCTGCGTGACAATCGGCTGAGCGAACAGGGCCTCCCGAGTCAAATCGGCAATCAACTCCGAGGCGATCTGCTGCTGGTCGGTGGAGTGATAGAAAATCGCCGAGCGGTATTGCGTCCCGACATCGGCTCCCTGCCGATTCAGCGTGGTGGGATCGTGAAGCGTGAAGAAAATCTGGAGCAAGTCCTTCAGCGGAAGCACATGGGGGTCGAAAGCGACCTGCACGACTTCGGCATGACCAGTCTGGCCCGTGCAGACCTGCTCGTAAGTCGGATCCGGGACAGTACCTCCCATGTATCCGGAGACGACATGCTTCACTCCACGTAGCGGCACCAACACCGCCTCGATGCACCAAAAGCAGCCTCCCCCCAGGGTGATCTGCTCCAACGCCTCAGTCCCATGTTCACTCATGTCGGGAAATCGCTCCGTGGACGAAAAGGGTCCGGATAACAAGGCGTGCCGCCGCATGCACAGGTCCAGACACCAAGGCGGACCCGATCACCCAACCGGGCAGCATCCCGAGTGATTCACGCCGGCACGCGACGGCGGGTCAGCGAGGCCCGGTTGTGAAGGGGGCATCTCGAGACACAGCGCCGCTACTTCATCCATTGTGGCGCGATGGAGCGAACGAATGTAGGGGGTCATTCCCAGGAGTCGGGAAGATCCTGCTTGGTATCCCGGAGAATCTCGAGAATGTCCCGGCGATCTCGGGCCGAGAGATGTGAAAACTCAGGGCTGGTGTCCTGACCACTCAGCACCTCCCATAGCCGCCCATAAACATACTTGCGGACAATGCCGGGAAGTCCGTCAAAAGCCTCCGAGTAGATCAGATAGCTGCATGGATACTTCATGAGGCGACTTTCCAAGTCCAATTCCCGCAGCGAACGGCCCTGGGAATCATGAGGCCCCAGTTGCTGAAAATCGTCCGCGAAGGAACAGCTACCGCGAATCGGCTCACTCAGCGGCGCCTCGTCACAGTACAGGAAATAGCGGACAAGCGGCTCGCTGACCGAAGCAATGCGACTCGGCGTGCTCCCCCACTCTCCCGGAGGTTCGCCCTGCTCCTCTCCCAAGGCCCGACGAAGTGCCTCCTCCCGATGAAGGGCCGAACGAGCCCCAAAGTTGGCCCGAGTGATCATGTTGTGAGCCTCCGCCTGATGCTCCAACACCATCAGCGCGATCAGATCACTATGGGGCGTCAGATAATTCTTGGTCTCCAGCAGGTCCTCCAGGTCCAACCGATTCATCCCGCTCGGGTCATAGCCCTCCGGAGGAGGCTCCTTGCCTCGGATTACCAAGTTTCCGCGATGTCGCTGCTCGCCGTGCGTCCCAGTCACATACCAACCTCCCCACCGATTTTCAAACGGACTGGTCTGGTCGATGCGGTGGGAACCGGCGGAAAGGATGGGAAAACCTCGCACATCCGTGAACACGGAACGAATGAGATGCCCGGGGATATTGCGGGTTTGCGACCCACCATGGCAAATCAAACACGAGTCCCCCTCCCGAACAAACCGGGGGGGGGCATCCGGAGATGGAGTCGAGACCGGCTGGTCGAGCGTGTAAAAGACGGCCCCCAATTGCGGATCGACAGCCGATACCTCGAGAACGTCCCCCGCGTGACAGTACCCGATATAGACGTCGTCGGAAAAATAAAGCGCCCGAGGGGTACGCGGGGCAATTCGATTTCTCTGCAGACTGGTCTTCGAAAAGACCAAAGTCTGCGACGAGGGGAGAATGTCCAGCTCCTCCAAGACGCTGTTCAAATAGCCAAACCGCTCGTCAAAGTGAAGACGAACCTCTCCCGAGTCGATTCGCTGCTGTAGCCGAGCAACCGGGTCAGTCGATTCGGTGCTGCTGTAATGAATGGGAGCCATTTCGAATTCGTCCTGCTGGCCCCCAGCGGGCGCGGGGACGGCCCATTGCAGCCCCAAGAGCAGAGCCAGGAACAAGTAGGTCAGGCCACCGACCAGATCAGCTCGAATCCCCCATACCCCTTCAGTTCCTTCATGTCTACCAGCTCCTCCAGGCACCCCAGGCACCTCATCCACCCAGAGCACACACCTCCAATAGCGTGTTTCTCCTGGTCCGAAGGATGGACTTGCGGAGCCGTGAAATCCAGGAAATCCGGGAAATCCGGGAAATGTCATGGCTCGGGCAACACGCCGATTGGGAACGCGACAGGGGCGTGACATGAGCGTCCTCGATTCTCGGAAAGGGATGACAAAAGCGGGTGGGACGGATCGTGCGTACGTGGAGGGTTGGTGTGGTAGGAGGGGCGTGGCGGTGAGTGAGCCACTGCAGGGG
>JBJHCD010000176.1:0-1420 GCA_050485845.1 Pirellulaceae bacterium
TTCGGGATCTATCCACGGCGATCCCGAATGGTTTTCAATCCGAACGTGAAGCGATTCGACATCAGGGTCCAGGGCGGAACGAAGTACGGGGCGAATGGGAAAGATCGTGCAACTGTCCCGAACCATGGCAGAAAAGCGGAATGTATCTGAATAGTCAACATACTCGCTGCGGTTCATTTCTTCGTCTTGGGACGAAACTGAAGCATTGTGGCCCGACCTTAGGGTTATGCTGAATGAAGCAGTTCCATAACTGTCCGGTGCTTTCACAGTAATAAGCAAGTGGGCAGTAAGTCCGGCTTCTATTGATTCTTCGCTGATACTTACGGATGAACAACCACAACTCGTCTCGATCTGCTGAACAAAGATCGTACTGGACGTTGGATTAAGCAATGGGACCTTCAGCATGCGACTTTCCCCAGGTCGTAACGTTCCAAGCGTAATTTCGGGGCGTACATCTTGACTTGCAATCTCAAGCGGAGCGAATTTCCATTCGAACTCAGCTGCGACAAGCTCGCGAAGGGCAGATTCCGAGGCAAACCCGACGAAAGCGAACAGCACGATGGCTGCGGCGTGGCGGACGGAAAGCTTACACACGGGAAGGTCTCCTCAATTTTCAGTCCATGAGACTAAAGGCACCGGAAGTGGCACCGGAAGTGGCACCGGAAGTGGCACCGGAAGTGGCACCGGAAGTGGCACCGGAAGTGGCACCGGAAGTGGCACCGGAAGTGGGGTACAACAATGGCAGTTTACGGGAAGGCAGGTCGCATGTCAACATTTTTGGTTCTTGAATCCACAGATTTTCCTGAATTTCTGAGAAAGTCCGCCTACTACTGTTCAGCGTGCCACGCACCTTAGCGACCCACAATCGCCACCAGCGTCCGCCCCCTCCGATACGGTCACCATCTCCACCCCTCACCAGGGCGGCGCGTCCCGCAGACCAACTTCCCCGTCTGGACCGTCGTTCTGCAGCGGACAGGCGGCTTGGACGAGTGATAGTTCGACCCCAGAAGGCGACTTTCCCGGACTTTGCCAGGGGAGAGTTTGACGACCGGCAAACGGCCCCCCACAATAGACAATAAGGTGGAGGACCCGTGGTCAGCGGCAGAGGGCGATCGTAAGCCGTCAGCATGCAACCGACTCGGTGTTGTGACTCGGTGTTATGACTCCGTTGTTATCCTGGGGCTCTTCCGTCACGGAGGATTCCCCTCCGGGTCCCCACGCAACAGTGGAGTAGGCGTCGAAATGCGAACCAACCGACGACAATTTCAATCGGCCCTCGTGGCACTGCTGCTCGTCCTGCTCCCGGGGGCCGAGTACGGGGGAGCCCGGGGCGAAGTCGTAACCCTCCGCAATGGCCTGCGACTCGAGGGGGCCGTGACCGAACTTACCGGTATTGCCGAAAATCCGCTGAAGCCGAAAT
>JBJHCD010000176.1:1430-7769 GCA_050485845.1 Pirellulaceae bacterium
TGAAGAAAGTGATCATGCTGGATGACGACCTCCGGCGAGTCTTCTTTCCGCAGCGGCAAATCGCTTCCCTGGCGGCCAGCGAAGGGGGAGGACTCGAGCGGATTCACCTGAACCAACGCGTGGCCCGGGAAGGTCGTCGCCTGGCCTCCGTGGGCCAAATCATTCGGACCACTCGGTTCGATGACTGGGGACGCCGTATTCTCACCATGACCGGCGGTCCCCAAGGAACCATCGACCTGATTCAAGGAATCACGACCATCACGCCGGTCTACACGCGCGTCCAAGGACTGCAAGGAGGCAACTCCCTGGTGTCCGACATGCGGATCCGGACCAGCACGCTTCCCCGCGCCACGCTCAGCCGGATCCTCATGCGGCATATCGATACCAAGGACTCCCAAGAACGCCTCCGGATCGCCCGACTCTACATTCAGTCCGAACGCTATCGCGACGCTCGAGAAGAAGTCGAACGGATCATGCGAGATTTTCCCGAGCGGACCGATCTGGAGGCACAAATCCGGTCACTCTACCAGCTGAGCGCGGGACATTTGATTCGAGAAATCGATCAGCGTCGCGGCGCCGGCCAACATCAGCTGGTCCAAGCGATGGTCCAGAGTTTTCCCTCCGAAGGGGTGGCTGGAGAAACATTGCTGCGCGTGCGGGAGATCCAACGGGACTACCAGCGGCAAACCGAACAGCGGCAGCAGGTCATCGAATTCCTGGACCAGCATCTGGAAGCAATGACCGACGAAGTGGTCCGGGAAATCGGGGAACAAGTCGCCGATGAAATTCGCGCCCAACTCGGAATCCACAGCCTGCCGCGGATGGCCGACTACCTGCGACTGGCCGACGATGACTCGCTGACCGTCGAACAGCGACTTGCCCTGGCCGTCAGCGGCTGGCTCCTCGGCCCCGGTCGTGGAACCAACAATCTCTCCATCGCGGCCTCGCTTCTTGAAACGCGGCGTCTGGTGATCGCCTATCTCCAAAGCACCAACCAAGCGGAACGGGACGAGATTCTCCAACAACTGGCACAGCTCGAAGGTGGAACCCCCCGTTACGTCTCGCAGATTATCGAAACCATGGATCCCCTTCCCAGCGAACTCCCCCCTCCGCACGACGACATTCAGGGACTGTTCGAATTGACCACTCCAGGGCTGCCGGGAGAAGAGGACTACCGCTATTTCGTCCAGCTACCTCCCGAATACGATCCGCAGCGGCGCTATCCCTGCGTTCTGACCCTCCATGGCGCCGGAACCGAACCGACCAAGCAGATTGAGTGGTGGTCGGGAACCTACAGCCAGACTCAGAACATGCGTTTGGGCCAATCGTCTCGGCGAGGTTACATCGTCATCGCTCCCGCCTGGCCCCGAAAATTCCAAAACGCCTACGAGTATTCCGCTCGAGAACATGCCGTCGCTCTACTGACCCTCCGCGACGCCTGCCGGCGATTCTCCATCGATTCCGACCGAGTTTTCCTCAGTGGGCATTCCATGGGAGGAGACGCGGCCTGGGACCTTGCCGTCGCACACCCCGATCTCTGGGCAGGGGTCGTCATGATCGGCGCGAGCACCGGGAAGTACATTCCCCGGTACTGGAAGAATGCCAACCGAGTTCCCATGTACTTTGTGTTTGGGGAACTGGATGGCAGCCGAGTGCTCGATAACTCGTCGGTCATCGACCGCTACATGAATCGATCCACCGGCCTGTTTGACGTAATGGTGGTGGAATACCGTGGTCGCGGCCACGAACACTTCTTCGACGAAATCCAAGAGATCTACGACTGGATGGGGCTCGCCTCCCATCGACGTGATTTCCACCCCAAGGAATTCGAAGCCGAAACGATGCGTCCTTGGGACAGCTTCTTCTGGTGGACGGAAGTGGGCGAGTTTCCGGAACGGACCATGGTCCTGCCGGCAAACTGGCCCGATTCCCGAGCCAAGACCGGTTCGATCCAGGCTCGAGCCCTCCCCAATAATCGCGTGACGGTCAGCTCGAATGCCAACTCCATCGTCGCCTGGCTCACGCCGGAAATCGTCAACTTCGATGAAGAAGTGACGGTGGTGATCAACCGCCGCGAGGCGAAGAACGTCACCCCCAGCCTGGCCGTCATCCTGGAAGACGTCCGCACGCGGGGCGACCGGCAAAATCCGTTCTGGGCGAAAGTCGAATACCGCGGCGGCCGCATTCAATGAGGCCAGCCATCGTTTCGACCAATTCCAGCGACTGCTGAGTTAGCTTTGAAACCACGCCCCTTCACTGGCGGGAGACTAGAAGCTGTCACCTCTTGCAAAATCCGAAAATGCGCAACTCCAAAACGCGCAAGCGAGGGAGCCCCGGGTACACGCCTTCCCACTCGCGATCTGGCTAGATTCCCCGCTTGGGACAAGAAAACAGGCGACGGGCTCGCAAAACGCGCCCGTCGCCCGAACATCGGCTCGCAGGCGGAGCCCCCGAGAGGCTGATCGTTCCAACCGAGTCAGCAAGCAACCGGTAATCACCCAGCCCTCTTCAAACGACTCGACAAACGCCCCCGCGGGGCCCAGGTACTTCCGCACCTGCTCGAAGTCCGGCAATTGCGATCCATCCAGTGCTTGATCTCGCCGAGTCGACGAGTTGTCCGCCTGATTGATCCGGTTCAGGAATTTTCCGAACAGCGACTCGGACTCCGGCATCCGCCCCATGCGAATCAACTCATAGGTCGCGTGGCAAGCCTCGTCCGCTCGGCTGAAGATGCGAAAACTCTCATTACCCGCTCCCAGCAGTTCCAACTCATTCTCCACTCGCTGATAGTCCGGAGCCGCGGCCAAAGTCGAGGCCGGTTCCGCGCGAAGAATCTCGGCCAGATACTCGACATGCGACGAGACCAGTAGCCGCCCATTCGCCACCGCAATGGCCGATTGAGGGAGATGGGTCGCCGAGTCCTCGTCTTCTTCGATCTCGGGTGTCCCACCAAAATTGAAGCCCGAACCACTGAACTCCACGGTCAGCGTCAGTTCCTCCTCTGGCTCTTCCTGGATAATTTCCCACACGACAAAGCTGTCGATCTCATGCCGGCAAGCGGTCGGATCCGCTTGCAGCGCCTGGTGAATCGTCTGCGCCACCGCCTCGGTGTCGTGGACTTCCACGGCTACCACGAACCGCTCGCTCCGAGGCGTAATCGGACGCGTGCAGTCGCTGATCACGGTGATCGAAGTTCCCAGATGACGCACCAAATCTCGCCGCAAGTTCACCCGCGGTCCATTGGGATCGTTCTCCAGATTGTCGAGGAACTCGTCAAAGAAGTTCTCGCCGGCTCCAGCCAATTCGTTTACCAACGTCTTGGAGTTTTCAAAGGCCTCAGCGACATTCAAACGGAAGGAGACGTAATTGGCGATATCGCCGGGAACCCAAGCGGGAGGAACCAATGCCCCGCCATTCGGGAAATCGAGCATCCGGGCGGCCAACCGCCGCTCGCCCGGAGCGTAGGCAAACGTCCGATGCAGCAGCTCATGGTTCCCGGTATCGAGCGCAAATCGACCTCCCAATCCCGTAATGGCATCGAACCCTTGCCGCTCGAGCACCTGGAGCATGTCCGTGCCTCGCTTCAGCTGGACGCCAGACGCGGCTCGGACCACACGGGCAAGCCCCAGAGGCTCAATGAACCACTCCACCTGAGACGCAATTTCACCTCCCTGAAGTTCCGTTCGGGCGAGCGTGGCGCGGAAGGCTTCCGAGCCGGCCAGCGAATCCCGCGAGTCCCCTTGCCAGCGAGCAAGAATCTCCGCCAACGCGACCGGATGATTGGTGGCCAACAGCCGACCTTCATGCAGAACCACATAGGCCAGTCGCTCGTCCAGCTGTCCCGGTTCGGGAGCCCGTCGATACGCCACGACTGACATCCCGCCTCGATTCTCCACCGACCGAGTCGCTCCTCGCTCGCGCATTCTCTGTTGCACGGCGCTGAGCAACTGCCGAGCTTGTTCGGGACGCTGCGTGACATCGACCAGCATCACGAAAGCATGCGAGTCTCTCCCTTGGGGCTCCAAACTAGCCAGGCAGATTTCGCCGCTCGCAACGTCTCGGAGATCCGACCATGTGACGGCAAACCGAGTATTCGTTTCGCTGAGCTGATCCCGAACCTTGGGGAGGAGATCCTGGAGAAATGGTTCCAAAGCCGGATCGCGAGCCAACTGCCCCAACTGGGTTTCATCCCAGGAGGCAAGGAGCTTTTCCACATCGGGCACGGAGACGTAGCCGCGAGTGGTCGGCGGCAGAAGCTCGACGGCAGGAGGTGCGGCGACAACCAGGCTGACCAGCAAAGATGCGATCAGCAACGAGAAACCGGAGGACTGACATAAGACTCGATGCACGCCGACTCTCCTTGGCCGTAAGGTGGATTGGTGTGTTTGCGTGAGGTGGGGGGATGACTCGGGCGCGGAGCAATCGCGCCGGCTCCTGCGTTCATATCGGCTCGGAGCCATCACCGGGACATTCAGATTCCAAGGGTGAATCCGTAGCTACGGGTCTCGGTGGAACCATTGTTCGGAAAATTCGGCGTGCACACGCCACCCAAAAATTGTCGATCGGGTAGTTTGGGCAACCTACAGTAAGCCACTCAAGCCCCTGGGACCGCTTTACGCCCTACCCATTGATGGCCGATAATCGCGGCTCGACCCCCAGCCACCAACAAAAAAATTTTCACTTTTTCGAGCCCGGCATGCATCACTACCACTTGGAGAGCCTCAGCCACGACCCTCTACATGGCTACATTCCCTTCGTCTCTCACGCGGAATCGGAGGGGGAGGCGACCGAACGCGACATCGTGGACGACCCCTGGGTTCAGCGGATGCGGTACATTCATCAGCTCCAAACCGCCTGGTTCGTGTTTCCCACGGCCGAGCATACTCGGTTCGCCCATATTCTGGGGGCCATGCATTTGGCGAGTCGGGCGATCGAGCGGCTCTATCCCAGCCTCCGCGAGATCTGCCCGGATTGCCCCAGTCGGGGATATGTGGAGACGCTGCTGCGAATGGCCGGGTTGCTGCATGACGTCGGCCACGGCCCGTTCGGGCATTTTTTTGACGAGCACTTTCTGCAGCAATTCGGCGAGACCCATGAGACGCTGGGGGCCAGGATCATTCGAGAACGCCTGGGCGAGAAGTTACGCCGCCTCCGGCGGAATCCCCACGGCCGGCTGGATTCGGATGAGCAGCTTGATCCCGAGCAGGTCGCCTGGTTGATCGTGCGACCTCGAGGTGACGAGCCCCCCCAGCCAAAATGGCTCGTCTTTCTCCGGAGTCTCCTCAGCGGAATCTATACCATCGATAATCTCGACTTTGTCCTTCGGGATGCCTACATGTCGGGATTCAGCCTCCGAGCCTTCGATCTCGACCGGCTACTGCATTACAGCTTCTTCAGCGAGCGGGGATTGACGATCCATGATCGCGGGATGGATGCCCTGTTGCGGTTCATGAGCGTGCGGGCCGATTTGTTTCGCTCCATCTATTTCCATCGGACTGTCCGGTCGGTCGACCTGACGCTGACCGACCTGTTCCGCGATTCGCGCGACGAACTGTTTCCGGCCGGGAATCCGGCCGAGGCACTGGATGAATACCTGGAGTTCCACGAATTCTCGCTGCTGGTCGACGTCCGTCGATGGCGATCTCGAGGTAGCTCCGAGCAACTCCGCGCGTTGGGGAACCGCTGGAGCCGGCTATTGGACCGGCAACTTCCCTGGAAGATGGTCTGCCAGCGGACGATTGTCTATCGCGAGGACGACCCGGAGCGAAGCAGTATCTTTAGTGAGCCGGATCTTGTCGAGCGAAAGGTGCGTGAGGGGCTTCCTCCAGCGATATCGGATCTCCCCCTCCGTATCGATATCGCTCGGCACGTCTTTCGGCCCCACACTTCAGGCCCTGCGGCCGGGCAGAATTTTCTCTATGATTCCGCTCGGGAGACCATCCGCTCACTGACCACCAATCAATTGTTCCGCTTGCTCCCGGTCAGTCAGCGGATCTGCCGAATTTACGCCGAGTCGTCCCAGTATGCAGCGGAGATTGCCGGGGCAGTCGACAATCTTCTGGGAAAGGCCTCGGACGATTTGACCAACATGTAGCGGTGGTGCCGAGCGGAACACCGATATCAACTCAACCTTTGTCACATGGGAGTACGAAGAGAAATGTTCTTGGCATTTGGTGAAGTCATGGCCCGGATTGCCCCACCCGCCCCTCGCCGCTGGCGCCAGTCGCTTCCGGGAATGGTGGAAGTGACTTGGGGAGGAGGAGAAGCAAACGTGAGTGCCGCGTTGGGGCTCTGGGGAGCGCCGGTCCGGTACCTGACTGCCCTCCCCCGCCATCCGAT
>JBJHCD010000176.1:7779-8788 GCA_050485845.1 Pirellulaceae bacterium
TCCGATTGCCGAGAGTCTGGCGGCGTCCCTGCGGGCCACGGGAGTCGACGTGGACTCGATCCTCTGGCGCGACGGCGGACGCTTGGGATTGTACTTTGTGGAGGTCGGCGCGAACCAACGCGGATCGACCGTGCTGTATGATCGTGAAGGGAGCGCGGTCAGTCTGGCTCAACCGGAAGAGTACGATTTTGCCTCGGCCCTGCGGGATGTGCACTGGTTGCACCTCAGCGGCATTACGCCGGCGGTCAGCGAGGCGGCGTGCGCCAGCAATCTGGCTCTGGCAAAAGCGGCCCGCGAAGCGGGGGTGACGATCTCCTGTGACCTGAACTTCCGCAAGAAACTTTGGAATTGGAGGCCGGGAACCGCCCCCCGCCAGTTGGCTCGCCGGTGCATGGCCGAAGTCCTCCCCCTGGTCGATGTCGTGATCGCCAACGAAGAAGACGCGGCGGACGTGCTGGATATTCACGCCGAGGGAACGGACGTGGGGCGAGGTGAAATCAACGCGGATGCTTACCGCGCGGTCGCTCGGGAAATCGTCCGACAATATGGGAATGTGAGCCGAGTGGCGATTACGCTGCGGGAGAGCGTTTCGGCCGATCACAACAACTGGGGTGGATTGCTGTACGATGCCGAGTCGGATGAAGCCTGCTTTGCGCCGCTGGATCCGAGCGGCCAATACTCTCCCTATGAGATCCGCGATATCGTGGACCGAGTGGGAGCGGGAGACAGTTTCGCGGCGGGATTGATTTTTGCCTTGAACGACCCGCAACGACAGAATCCCGAAACAGCCATCGCGTTTGCCGTGGCGGCAAGCTGTCTGAAGCATTCGATCGCCGGCGATTTCGCCTATGTGACGGTCGCCGAAATCGACGCCCTGGCCGCCGGCAATGCCACGGGGCGAGTTCAGCGGTGAAAGAGAGAGCGTTTGACGCCGCCATCCGCCCCAGTTAGGGAATCGGATCGGGATAGATCACGATCTCCACGCGACGGTTTTTCTCCCTGCCGGCGG
>JBJHCD010000177.1:0-8774 GCA_050485845.1 Pirellulaceae bacterium
CTGGAGAAAGGGGGAGACGATGGCACCGACCCACCAGTTCTGAAGTCCCGCGAGCATCAGCAGGGCGTAAAGGGTTCCCGCTGCCACGCCGAACAGTCCGGCAACCGCCGCCACGACTGCTCCCTCGCGGACCAGGAACGCCATGGTTCTCGAGGCCGGCAGCCCGACCGCCTGGAGAATTCCGACTTGTGCCGCTCGGCCCTCTACCCCCAACCGGAACATCAAGGCCACCAGCAGCACGGCCGCCAGAATAATGAAGAAGCTTAACGCCAGGAACAGGCCGTCAAATGGGGTGGTTCCGGCCGCCGACTTCAAGCCTTCCAGCTTGATCGGGGTGAACTCAAATCCCAGCATTTCCATAGTCTCCGGAAGACGGAGTTGGGCCAAAAGGTTATGTTCCAGTTCTGCAAGTCGAAGTTCCGACGTGACGGGAACGCGGAACGACGTGGCCTGGCCAAAACGGCTCCCCCACAGGCGCTGACCGTCGGCCAAGCTCACGAAGGCCTTCGGTGTCGTCCGATGATTCTTCCAATACTCGTCGTCCTCCGGACGCATGCGACTGATGTCGAATGGGAACGGTGCGTCCCAGTCCTCAATC
Source organism: Pirellulaceae bacterium (assembly GCA_050485845.1). Lineage (GTDB taxonomy): Bacteria > Planctomycetota > Planctomycetia > Pirellulales > Pirellulaceae > JBJHCD01. The sequence goes on from JBJHCD010000177.1 coordinate 599, forward strand.
GAGTCCTGATCGGTGATGCCACGCACCTCGGGGGTCAAGTTCGGGTCATTGAACGGCGTCGGAATCTCGTCAAACACCGCTCGGCGATTGCGGCGATAGGGGCGCGAGGGTTCAATCAGTGGAACGATTCCGCGCAGCGTAAACTCGGCACTTGCCAGGACATGCTCGCCATGAATCGTTTCCGGTTCGAAGTATTCAACGACAATTCGGTCTCCCACCACGGCTTCCAACTGAACTGCCGCCCAGGAATTCAGGATGATCTCTCCCTCTGCCAGGCGTTCGCCGGGAGGGAGTAGCAGCAAGGAGGAACTGGAATCGATGGCGGTGATGGTCGAGTAGGGGATTTCCAACTCCAGCTCCGATTCCGATCCTTCGGGATCCTCGTCCTCGGAATCTCGCGTCGCTTCCTTGCGAATGGAATCGGCAAGGTAAGTCAGAACGGGTTGTGCCTCGTAGGGCTTCCAGGCTGCTTCAGCCGCCCGCTGCACGGCTGGTTCCAAGACCATCCGATCAGTGGTCAGGGTGAAGTAGTCGAAGACGACTTCCCCATCGGACGACTCGTCATCGTCGGATTCACGAGTTGGAAAATGTTCGGTGATTCGCTCGAGCCGCAGACCGAAATCGGCCAGTGTGGGCTGAAGCAATTCCTGGAGACGCTCGTGTTGCCGCTCGGTCGGCTCTCGCAACATCCCGGAAACGAGTATGGCATTCAGCCGGTCCGGTTCTTCCAGCACGTCCTGGAGCATCGACAGGGAAACGTAAGCGTTTCGGGGGAGCCCTTGATTGGGACGCAGTCCGAAACGTCCCAGGCCTTCCGCCGGGAGGATATCGATGACTCGCAGTCGAGGAAGGCTGCGCACGCGTTCCGTCTTGCGTCCCAGTGTGCTATCCGCTGGAATCTGGGACGAATCGGGAAGCCGCAGAGCGACAATGTCCCCGACCTCCACGCCCAATTCGACCGCCAATGGCTCGTTCAGGATAATCTCATCGTCGCCGGGATGCTCCGCCGGCCTTCGTCCCGTGGTCGCCAAGTCCCAAAACTCGGGATCGCTTCCAATGACAAAAACCTGTCCCGACCGGGCGACCTGCTCTCCCCGCCGCTCGACCGTGGCCGCCGGGAGAAGAATCGCACCCTGAGCGGAAGCAAACGACTCAGTGAAGTAGGAGATCTCGGCCAGTTCCTCAACCAGCTTTTCGCGGAAGAAGCGATCCGTCAGCAGTAGCTCGTCGACCTTGCCGAGCCTCTCGAGCGTCAGTTGCCTCAGACTTCCTCGTACCGAGTCTCCAACCAGCAGAGCACCGGTCAGGACCGCCGTCGCCGCGATTACCCCGGACCCGACTGCCAGATTCATCCGCCAGTAATATGCAAAGCTGCGAAGAATAAACTGCCAAGCCGAAAACATCGTCAGTCACTTGCCCCGTTTGCGGGAGGATCCTGTTCCACCAACCGCCCATCGTCCAGTTCCAGTCGGCGCTGCATCATCCGAGCCACCTCGGCGCTGTGCGTGACCACCACCAGCATGTTGTTTTCCTGCTGCTGCAGTTCCAGAAGTAGTCGAGTTACTCCCAGTGCGTTGGTGCGGTCGAGGCTCCCGGTGGGTTCGTCGGCGAGTACCAATTCAGGGCCTTGAATCAGGGCTCGAGCTAGAGCCACGCGCTGCCGCTCTCCACCGGATAGTTCCGCGGGTCGATGCTCGAGTCGCTCTCCCAGCCCAACTCGGCCGAGCAACTCCCTCCCCCGCGTCACCATTTCTGAACTCGGCCGCTCCTCGGCCAGGCCGGGGACGAGCACGTTTTCGAGTACGGTCAATTGCGGGAGCAGATAGTGCTCTTGGAAGACGAACCCCAGCCGGCGGTTTCGGAAATGAGCGACCTCGGCACTGCCGAGCTGATAGGGATTTTGGCCACCGAGGCGCACTTCGCCGCTCGTGGGAGGTTCCAGGGCCCCGAGAATATGGAGCAGCGTGCTCTTGCCCGAACCACTCGGGCCGACAATGGCCGCGTTCTCACCCGGCTGAAGGGTGAACGATACGTCGCGTAGAACCGTCAGTGGTTCGCCACGCGTCGGATACTGCTTCGCCACCTGGGTGACTTCCAGCTTGGTAGTTTCCGTCATTGCTTGGTTGCTTCGGGGTTACTGAACTAAGTCTGCCAGTAGGGCCAGTGTACCAAGACCGTAGAAGGTGTACTCGACATCACATGCCTGATCCCATTCGGCTCCCCGAAACCCTCCACTCGATTCCTCGAGTGACAACGCGAACCGCTGAATGGCCGTCAGGTCAACCGCGTCGGTTCCCTGGAGGGTGTCGAGGGTCCAAAGGCCGGTGAAGGTGCTGAGCAAGTCGGCAATGGGAATCCGAGTATTGGCGCGGAGACCTCCTTCGTCCATCTGCATGTCACCGAGGAAGTCAATGGTATCCGAAATCAAGGGCTCCTGCAGACTACCCAGGATTTGCAGGGAGCCGATGGCGGCGGCGGTGGGGTTCGTCCCCGCGCGCTTGCTCGCTCGGATCTCGCGAAAACCCCCGTCATCCGCCTGCTGGGAGAAGAGGAAGTTCAGCATCCTTTCAGGTTGCGGTAGTGGTTGCTCCAGCATCTGGAGACAGAGCAAGACGAGGAAAGAATTGTAGGTGCTGCTGGCGTGACCTTGGGGGCCTTTCGCGTAACCCCCGTCTTCACGACGTAGCTCCTCCAGTTTCGTGGCCGTGGCCTCTCGCCAATTGGGAGAGGATGACTCGAAGATGTCGATTCCCGCCGAATTTTCCAGGAGTGTGGCGCTGTAGATGAGCGAAAGGAAGTCGACGACTCCTTCACGGCCGGCCAAACGCCCTTGAAGGAACTTGCCTGCTCGCTCCGCCAGGGGGCCGTGAAGTTCACCGAGAATGGCCAGGCTTCGCAGCCCAAAGCTGGTGTAGTAAAGGTCGCTGGCCCCTTCACGTCCGGCAAACCCACCATCCGCCTGCTGCTGCTCGACCAGCCAGGCATGATGGCTGGTTCGCAGGGATTCCGGGAGTCGTTCCACTCCGGACGAAAGCCGCATCGTCAGATTCTGAAGGTAATGCGTCATGCACCCGTGAACCGAGCCAATGAAGTGCGAACTTCGGCGGGGATGGGAATGGACTGCAATTGCTTTTGCTCGCCCAATCGGCAGCAAACGGCCGTGATATGGCCTTCGGCGATCGGCTCGTCCGCTCGAGAAAAGACATATTGGTACGTGACGCTTTTCTTTCCGAGTCGGCTGATGGTCAGCGAAACGTCCAGGATCTCTTCGAAGTGAGCGGCACCCCGATAGTCGCAGTGGGCGGCCACGCGGGGCCAACTGATGGTCTGCCCCGCGCCATTGCGGACCAGAACGCTTGTTCCCAGGCTGCGAAGCATTTCATGCTCGACCGACTCCATCATGGTGAAGAAGGCCGAAAAGTGCATGATGCCCGCCGCGTCCGTGTCGCGAAATTCCACGCGGCGAGTCGTTTGGAAGGAGTTCATGGGGATTCACGGACTCCCGTTTTGGATGCATTCCCCGTCGAGCGGATACTCGGAGCGGCTCCAAAATGTGCCAGTGGCGTTTGCAACCGACCGACACGGAAGGGCGCAATCACCAGTTCCCTTGCCGCCACTCACATGCCGCCACTCACACTAGCGGACTATTCCCCAGTGTAGGGGAGAAGCGCCATGAATCGAGCCCGCTTCACGGCCAGGGTGACGGCGTGCTGGCTGGCCGCCGAGCAACCGGTCTTGCGGCGACCCACTATGCGACCGTGGCGGTTGATCAACTTGCGAAGCAGGTCAACGTCCTTGTAGTCCACGTACATGGGACGAGGACGCTTGCCGTCCACGAAAATCGGATCTTTCTTCTTGGCTCGAACGGTCGTCTTGCGACGCTTGCGGGATTTGTTCGTCGGTCTCATGTCGGATTTGTCGAGTTAGGAGGGTGATCGAATAGGCCGCAGGAGCCGCCCTGCGGGATGCGGCCGCAGACCACCGCACGAATTGCACCTTTTGGCAAACCCCCGATTCTAGAAAAAAAGCCGCCGCTTGCAAGATGGTTCTCCCCGCACTTCAGGCATTCCCGAGAATTCTTGTGGCGAATCCGAGGCGACTTGGCCCATTTTCGAGGTTATCGCGGGGATGGCGGCAAACCGGAAAATCTACGGGGTCACAATCTCGAGCAACTCGACGGCCGGTTCGCCATTACAGTGAATCAGGGCCGTGCGGCCATAGACGGTGTCCCCGGCCTGTATCTTGAGGCAAGCTGCCAGATCGGGCCCGGCCTCCACGCGCCAAAGTTCGACCAATTCCACTTTTCGCATCACATCGTGCTGAATAAGAATTCTTCCCAAAGGGGATTTCGTCGCCAAAATTTCCTCCTGAACCTCTGGTTCGAGATAGCGGAAGTCGAGCCGGACGATGCCGAATTGCACTACTTGGCCATCCGATTGCCGCTTGAGGAGGATTTTTCGCGAGTAGAAGGGGGGCGTCAGTCGTGAATCGAGCACTTGGACGTCGACCGGTGTCCGATGGAATGCTTCGACCGTGACGGTCATGTGGTCGTCGTGGGCCAGCAATTCGGCGTAGGCGGGGGGCATCTCTCCTGGTTGTGTGGGGGAGAAGCGGCCGAGCGTACGAGCATCGGTGTAGAAGATCCGCACCAGATCGTCCAAGTTAGGCATCGGTTGCTCATCTCGCTTGTTGACGTTGAACTTGGGTGTCCCGACGTCACTTCGACGAAGCGAGTGGCGCGATGGAGTCCACGCTGACGACTGGCGGCGACGTCTCTTGCCGCTCCAGAACGGTGTCGATCAAGTAATAGAGGAGCCGCCTCAATTCATCGGGCTGAATTTCATCCGCGATCGCCTCGGCTCGCTGCTGATGCTTGTCGACCAACCGCTGTGCCTTGTCGAAGACTCCGGCGGCTTCGTACAACCGCCGCACCTGCTGAACTCGGGCTGCCGCCGGACCGTCGGTCTGCCGAGCGACCGCGAACAGTTCCTCGCGCTGCGAGTCGCTCAAGCCCTCACAGGCCAGGGCCCAGAGGACCGTGGGACGGCCACCAAGAACATCGCCGCCGACGGAGAGCTTGTTGTGCGAGTCGCCTTGCCAATCCTGAAGATCGTTGAGGATCTGAAAGGCGACGCCGAGGTTGCGAGCGAATTGTCGGACCGGGGCGGCATACTCGTCCGCCGTCTGGGCCAGTCGAATGCCCGAGTAGAGGGCCGCTTCGAAGGCTGGAGCGGTTTTGAGGGCGTAGATCTTCAGGGCGTCGAGTGGGGTGAGTCGTTTGTCGTGGGAGTCCCGCCAGAACAAATCCGCCCCTTGCCCTTACGAGAGTAGGGTGTGAGCTTCCGCGAGGCAGTCGAGAATATAGGCCGCGACATCCGGACCCAATTCCCTCGATTCGCGACTGACCAGCCGGTACCCCATGCCGATCAAGAAGTCCCCCACGTTGATGGCGGTCGGCGTTCCGTACTGGCGGTGAATCGTGGTCTCGCCGTACCGGAATTCGTCATCGTCCTCAATATCGTCGTGGACCAGTGACGCTTTGTGAAAGGTTTCAATCGACATGGCCGTTCGCCGGATGGAGTCCGGAATGGTGGCAAACTGTTCCGCTCCATCGGCCAGTGTGCAGGCTCCTCCTCGCATCGCGTCATAAACGGCCAGCGTGATAAAGGGGCGCGAATGCTTCCCCCCTTTGCCGAGGAAGTCGTAGGCGAGTGCCTCGGTGGCGGCAATCGGATCCAATCCAGCAACTCCCTGGCCATTCATCTCGGCCAGACGAGGTCCTCCTCGCATGCGGGGAACGAGTCGCTCGAGTTCATCGGGCTCGAACATCTGAGCGGCTCCGCGCATGAGATGCAGGTAGCTGCGAGTCGTTTCGACGGGTGCCTTCTGCTGCAGCTGAATCATCTCACTGACCCAGTCCTCGTCCACCGACGTGTTGCGGCAGTCGCTGGACAACAGCGGGACGGCGGCACAAGGGATGCCGGCCAGCAGAATCTTGTCGATCGCTTTCTCCAGCACATTGAGGCAGGCGACCCCCACAATGGCATCCACATAGCCGCTGACGATAATCTTCAGCACAATCGGGGAACCCTCGGCGACCAGCACCTTGTAGCCCATCTCCTCGGCCATGGTGCGGAAATCGGCGATGCTGCATGCCCCGCACTGCTTGCAGTCCAGCCCAAAGTCGTCGTAATCGGCTGGACATCCTTCGGCGTGCTTCAAACAGTGGGGAAGCAGGAACAGCCGTCTGGAAGGAGGTACCGCGGCGACTTGATCTCGCCAGAACTCGCCGGCCAGCATGACCATGGCCCAGCCTAGGTAGCCCTCGGGCATTCCGGCTTCGTCCAGCATGTGCCGGACGACCTGTTCCATCTCGTCCTTGGTCAGCGGCTGGCTCTTGTCCAGCCGAGCGGCTACTTCAGCGCAGCGTTGGCGTAACTGAGTTCGCAGTTCCTTGGTCTCGGGAACCAATTTGAGGTGAGATGTCTTGCGTCGCGTTGTCTTGCGCGAACGGGATTCCACGGGAGCCGCGGTGACTTCTGAAATCGGTTGCGTCGTTGGTACGGTGGCCAAAACGAAGTCCTTCTGGTCCGAAGTTCGAGGGATTTCAGGACGGACCGCTGCGTCGGTCCTACGGAGTGAGCTGATTTGTTGGTCGGGTTGGAACGGAGCCCACCGGCGGGGCGCCCGTTCTTCTCTCGCTATCTTAACAGCCTCCCGAGGCCATGTCTTGCCGGTGCGAGGGGTTGTCCGGTGGAGTTCGTCGAGCCACAAGCGGATGGGTGGGAGGGGTTTTTAACGGGTGGAGGATTGGGGTGTGGGTGGCTGGCTGGGGCTGATAGGTGGGGGAGGGGCCAAGGTTGTCCGGTAGGCCTGCCCCAATGCGGCAACGCCGAAAGTGAGTGGGTAGAGTGCTTCATAATACCACAGCTTCGCAAAGTAAAAACCAATCGGTGAGGCTCGTTCTATTTCTCCCGCTTCCGTGCGCTCGACCAACCAATTCAGACCATGCTCCCAAACGGGCTCCAGCGGATCCAGGAGATGGGCCAGATCGGAGTTGGGGAGGTGTTGGCGAGCTACCCCGAGGGTCTCCAAGGCCAGGGATGTCTCTTCAATGCTGCTGGAACTTATCGGCTCTCCATTCTCCCTTCCCGCACCCCATCCGCCATCGGGGTTTTGTGCCTCCATCAGCCAGCGGAGCCCTCGCTCGACCACTCCATTTGTCCAACGACCATACTCCATAAAGGCCAGGAGCACCTTCGCCGTTCCATAGACAGGGTTCAGTTCATCTGGGTGGTCTTGATTTCCGAACCAGAGGGGAAGCCAGGCGCCGCTGGGCAGCTGAGTCGATTCTAGATAGCGAAAACCCCGCTCAACGGCCAACCGACCGCTCGACTCGAAAATTCCTTTTCCGGAAAAGTGGCCGGCAGCGATTTCTGGTTGCCAGGCTTGCCAGGCGCGAAGGGCGTGCGCGGTCAGGTCGCTGCCACTGCGGTCGAAAGGGAGCTTTCCCCAACCGCGACAAAAGGTGGGCCATCCTCCATCGCGATTCTGCAAGTGCATCAGCCATCTCAGTCCGTTGCCGACGGCCTCCATGAGCCGTGGAGTGCTCGATTCGGGGTAGGAGGGGGACTGCCGCCAGGCATGGAGGGCCAGCAGGGCGGCGGGGGTGTCGTCGGCGTCGGGGACCGAACCGCTGAGGTCCGACCATCCCCAGCCTCCGGGTTCGGCACCGGTGAAGGGGTGAACCGAACGGTTTTGACACTCCAGCAACCAGGGCCAACAGTCGAGGCGGCCGACATCTTCGCCCCCCACGCTCAGGGCGCGAAGGGCCAACGACGTGTTCCAGGTGGCAAGGTTCGTGTCGATCGGCCAGCTTCCATCGTCGCGAACGGAGCTACGGAGAAAGTCCACGCCGGCCCGAGCGACTTCATGATCGGCTCGACCGGTTCCAGCCAGGCTCATGACCACGAAGCTGGTGAGCGGGATGGCTTCGAGATAGCCGCCACTTTCTGGTTGAATGCGGCGGAGCACGCGGAGGCTGGGGGCCATGGCCGCTCGTCGAAGCCAGCGAAGAGGTTCGAACCAGGGAGGGGCCTGGAGGAACCGAGCTTGACCGATGGCGACCAGGGCGGGAATCGCATAGCTGACGACGGGAAGTTGAGCGAACCGGTAC
>JBJHCD010000178.1:0-1067 GCA_050485845.1 Pirellulaceae bacterium
TTTTTCCTGCACTTCAAGTACACCGACAGCACGGGCGAGGATGGAAACTTTGACGCGAAGGTCCAGCGGATCGAGGAGTTGGACAACATCATGCCTCGGATTGAGCGACTTCGTCCGACGGTCCTGGTCGTGACGGGGGATCACAGCACGCCCTGTTTTCTGAAGGGCCACAGTTGGCATCCGGTTCCGACGTTGTTGGTCTCGGACTGCTGCCGCTCGGATCATCTGGAAGCCTTCCACGAAGGGGCCTCGATTCGAGGTGGTCTGGGTCAGTTTGAGGCGAAGTACTTGATGACGTTGGCGCTGGCCAACGCGGGCCGACTGGGGAAATACGGGGCCTGAGCCGGGATTCGCCTGCGAGCCGATGTGTCGAGGGGCGTGCCTGGGTTGGCTGGTGCTTCCCGGAAATTTCTCACCGGGATGGAGTCTGTCGGTGGGATGGGGGCGTTTTGGTCCTTGGCCGTCCAAGGACCGGCGCATTCGGGCCACGGAGCAATCGGGCTGTGGAGAATAAACAAAAGGCCGACGAAACGACGCGCATCGTTTCGTCGGCCGAGAATGGCTTGGAGCGGGGGTTACATCTTGTCGTTACCAGGGCATTCGCACGACTTCGGCGCCGGCGGAAGTACCGAGTGCACCCCAAACACCCCGTAGCGATGGTCCCTTATAGTCTTGAGGGCGTCCCGGGTCGACGGCGAAGTCACGCTCGGAGAGCATCGGATTCCCGGCGTCGATCGTCTCGGAGACGAAGCGAACGGACGCATCGGACATGACAACATTAACTCCGCCAGGGTGGTAGCTGCTGGCAGTAACCAGGGCCCAAGACTCCCCGCTATTTCCACCACTTGGGCCATTCGGGGGAAGGATAACGTGCCACTGTGTGTAAATGGAATGAGCATCGGCCCACCGCCAGCCAATCTGCCAGTCACCTCCCTGGATGCTGCCGGTGAGCAAGTTTCCCGGTCCGACTCGGGCAGTCACTAAGCTAGGCGGATCTCCCCAATTGGACCAACCCACACCGGTGGCGATTGCCTCCCCGACTCTTCGACTTCCCGCCACTCCAATCT